>NZ_JBEXOS010000109.1:0-14745 GCF_040611655.1 Streptomyces sp. NPDC006552 | reverse complement strand
GGCCACAGGACCACCAGACCGACGACGACCGCGACGGAGAACGGCACGAGGACGGCCGCGATGACCTTGCGCAGGTGCTGGGCCCAGGAGAGCGGGCAGAGCCGCCGAGCCTCCGCCGACGGGTGCTGGGCCGTTGCGGGGAAACCCTTCGCGCCCGCCCACGGGATGCCCGATCCGTTCCGCACCGACCAGGAGAATCGTCAGCCATGACCATCGCCTCCGGCGCTCAGTCGCCGACCGCCCGTGTGCGCGTTCTCGTGCCCCGTCTGCTGCGCTCGGCGCTCGACGCGCTCGAACGGGTGGAGAACGCCGAGTCCCTCGACCGGGTCGTGACGCCCGTGCAGAAGGCGGTACGGGCCCTCCCGCTCGGCGGCCTGCGCGACGTGCTCCACGGCCGCCAGCTCGGCCACCCGCTCCACCCGGTGCTCGTGCAGGTGCCGATGGGCGCCTGGCTCTCCGCGGCCGCCCTGGACTTCGTGCCGGGCGCGGGCCGGCCGGCCCGGTTCCTGGTGGGCCTCGGCACCCTGGCGGCGCTGCCCGCAGCATTGGCCGGCTGGGCCGACTGGGCGGAGCAGCACGAACAACAGATGCGGACCGGCCTCGTGCACGCCGCCGCCAACGTCACCGCCGTCTCGCTCTACGGCGCCTCGTTCGTGGCGCGCGGGCGCCGTCCCGTGCTCGGCCGGGCCCTCGGGCTCGGCGGTCTGGCGAGCGCGAGCGCCGGCGGCTTCATCGGCGGCCACCTCGCCTACCGGCAGGCGGCCGGGGCCAACAAGACCGAGCCCGTGCCCCATCTGGTCGCCCCCGGCTGGCACCGGCTCGGCCCGGTCGCCGAGCTGACGCCCGGGAAGCCGGTGCGCTGGATGCTGGGGGAGGTGCCGGTGGTGGCGGTACGCGGCGAGGACGGCACCGTGGATGTGCTGGCCGACCGGTGCAGCCACCTGGCGGGCCCGCTCTCGGAGGGGACGGTCGAGGACGGCTGCGTGACCTGTCCCTGGCACGGCAGCGTCTTCCGTCTGGCCGACGGTTCCGTGGCGAAGGGCCCGGCGACCGCGCCGCAGCCGAGCTTCGAGACCCGGATCGACGCGGACGGCACCGTCGCGGTGCGTCTGCCCGGAGCGGGCTGAGCGAAGGGGACGCCCATGCGGATCAACTGCCTGGTCATCGACGCCGTCGACCCGGAGCGGCTCGCCGCCTTCTGGTCCGCGGTGCTCGGCAGACCGGTCGAGAAGCGCACCGGGCCCTACGTGTTCCTGGGGCGCGACGAGAGCGGCCTGGGCGTGGGATTCCAGCGCGGCGAGGCTCCCAAGACGGGCAAGAACCGGCTCCACCTCGACCTCGAGACGCCCGACCCGGCCGCCGAACAGGCCCGGATCGAACAGCTGGGCGGCCGTCGGCTCCCGGAGTACGACGACGGCGGGTTCCTGGTGATGGCGGACCCCGAGGGCAACGAGTTCTGTCTCCTGCCCGAGGGGCCGGTCGGGCTCGACGAGGACGGCCGGGCGCACTACCTGGACTGAGAAGGCGCACTACCTGGACTGAGAAGGGGGGCACTCCGCGTCCGCGGCGTGCCCCCCTTCTCCAGTTCCCTCAGCCCACCAGATCCGGTGCGCGGAGCAGCTCCGCGGGGATGCCCCAGGCGTCGACCAGATCACCGGCCAGGGGCCTGACCTTGCGGCAGAGGTCGTTCACCTCGCGGCTGATCGCCTTGGAGCGCCGCACGGAGAGCCGGCCGTGCTCCATGAACCAGGCGCGGTCCGACTCGATCGTCGTCAGGGCGAAGAGGTCGCACAGCAGGCCGAGCGCCACCTTGTTGTCCCCGTCGGGCAGCATGCGCACCTTGGCCACGAACGCCTCCAGGACCAGCCGCTCCACATGGGCGTGGGCCACCGCGATGACGTGGTCCTGCACCTGCGAGAAGACCGCGCCGGGACCGCCCCCCTGGTCGACGCCGCGCTTGAGCCGGCGGGCCGCGCCGGCGAGCATGTGCTCCTCGCGGAAGCGGAGCATCGCGAGGTGGTACTCGGAGTCGAGGAGCCCCGCCTCCTGGTCCCACTCGTCGCCGCCGGGCAGCAGGTCCCGTACCCGTTCCAGCAGCTTGTGGGCGGACGTCTTCTCGATGACCGTCTCGACCGCGAGACCGGTGACGAACCGGACCATGTCCAGCTGGTCCATGTCCCCGAACTCGCTCGCGTACCCGGTGAGCAGGCCCTTCGCCACGAGCTGGAGCAGGACGTGGTTGTCGCCCTCGAACGTGGTGAAGATGTCGCTGTCGGCCTTGAGTGCGGCGAACCGGTTGACCGCCAGATAGCCCGCGCCGCCGCACGCCTCGCGGCACTCCTGGATCACCCGGGTGGCGTGCCAGGTGCCGAGTGCCTTGGTCCCCGCGGCCCGCGACTCCAGCTCCCGGCGGCTCTGCTCGTCGTCCTTGATGCCGGAGAAGACCTCGTGCAGCTCGGTGCGGACGACGTCCTGGGCGAAGTGCAGCGCGTAGGTACGGGCGAGGAGCGGCAGCAGCCGGCGCTGGTGCAGGCCGTAGTCGAGGAGCACCTGCTCCTCGGCGTCGGAGTCCGCCTTGAACTGGCGGCGCCGGCCGGCGTACTTCGTGGCGATCGCGAGTGCGACCTTCGCGGCGTTGATCGCCCCGCCGCCCACGCTGACGCGTCCCTGGACGAGGGTGCCGAGCATGGTGAAGAAGCGGCGGCCGGGGTGGTCGATCGGGCTGGTGTACACGCCCTCGGGGGTGACGTCGGCGAACTTGTTGAGCAGTGCCTCGCGCGGCACGCGGACGCCGTCGAACCAGATGCGGCCGTTGTCCACGCCGTTCAGACCCATCTTGCGGCCGTCGTCCTCGATCCGGACGCCGGGCGCCACCTCGCCGTCGACCCGGATCGGCACCACGAAGGCGTGCACGCCCTCCGCCTTGCCGCCCACCTCCAGCTGCGCGAAGACGACGGCGAGCTGTGCGTGGCGCGCGGCGTTGCCGATGTAGTCCTTGCGGGCCTGGTCATCGCCGGTGGTGAGGACGAATTCCTGGCTCTCGGCGTCGTACGTGGCGACCGTGCCGAGCGCCTGGACGTTCGAGCCGTGGCCGGTCTCGGTCATCGCGAAGCAGCCCAGCAGCTCCCCGGTGATCAGGTCCGGAAGGTAGGCCTCGTGGTGGCGCTCGGTGCCCAGCTGCACGATGGCGCCGCCGAACAGCCCGAACTGCACACCGACCTTGACCAGGACCGACAGATCCCCGTAGGCAAGGGTCTCGAACGCGGCGATCGAGGCGCCGATGGAGCCGCCCCCGCCGTACTCCTTCGGAAAGCCCATCCCGGTCTGGCCGGTCGCCGCCATCTCGACGACGATGTCCCGTACGCGGTCGCGGTAGGCGTCGATACCCAGCTCCTCGGCGTCCCTGAGGACGGAGGCGTACCGCGTCAGATTGGCGCGGACCAGGTCGCGGATGTCGGCGTACTCGCCGTCGAGCACCTCGGCCAGGGCCGGGGCGTCGACGACGGGCTGCGCGTAACCGCTCGGGGGCGGGGAGATTTCGGTGGACATGACGCTCGGTTACCCGTCCGTAGGACGATCAAGCAGGCTTACGAGCCGGGCTCGGCCGGCTGGGCGGCGGCGTCCGCGTCGCCGTCGAGGAGCGTCCCGATCCGTCGCAGCGCCTCGGCCCGGGTGCCGGTCAGGCCCAGGACCTCGGTGACGCCGGTGATGTCGAAGAGCCGCCGCACGGCGCCGCCCTCGGTGACGGCCAGGACGAAGGGCCGCCGCGCCTGGTCGTGCTCGGCCTTGGCCCGCAGGATCAGGTTGAGCAAGGTGCTGTCGGCGAAGCTGAGTCCGCCCAGGTCCAGCAGGGTGGCGTCGGTGTCGGTGCCGGTCAGCGCCTGCTGGAAGACAGCGGTGACCTCCGCTCCGTCCTCCAGGTCGATGTCGTGGCGCAACATGACGACTGCCACCCGCTCCTGCTGGGTGAGTTCGATGTTCTCGCTGTCACTAGCCATGCCCCGACCCTGTCATATGCCCGGGCCCCTGAGGGACGCAACGGCTGTGTTCTTTCCCTCCCGTACTTTTCGAAGAAAGGCCAGGTCGAAGCGGTTTTTCACGGGTGTGAACACGGTCCGGGCGACCCACCCGTTCGCGCGGGTGTGCGGGCAGCAGCGCTGGGAAAGCGGAAGTCAAGCGACGACGGAGTGCAGTGTTTGCACGTGTACAGAGGGAGGATCACGTCTTGATGAGTGTTCCCGGGACACCTGCTTCGGAGCGCACGACCTGTGCGCAGGCACGGGCGGAGGTCAGCGGGGTCCTCATGGAGGTGTGCTGCGGCCTTCCGTTGCCCGAGGCGCGACGGCTGCACGACGACGCGCTACTGGTCGCCACCGAGCTGACGGCCAACGCGATCCGCCACGCGGGCGGGACGACCGGGTTCGACGCGGGCCTGCAGGGCGACACCCTGTGGATGCGGGTGAGCGACCGCAGCCCCCGGGTGCCCCGTCGCGCCCCGTCACGGCCGAGCGTGCCCGGCGGCTTCGGCTGGATGGTGGTCCAGCGGCTCAGCTCGCACGTCTGCGTCGAGGTCGGCCCGCGCGGGAAGACGATCACCGCGGAACTGGACCTGCGGGTGCACCCGGGTCCTGCGTGACCCGGGTGCACCCGTGAGCCGCCGGAAAGGCGGCGGTCAGGCGGCGGGGGACTCGTCGCCGGAGCGGGAGCGGGCCGCCGCGGCGCGCTCCAGCACACCGTCGGCGGCCATCAGAGCGTCACGCACGGTCCGCGTCCCGGTGCTGGCGCACAGCTGGTAGCTGACGTCGTCGAGCAGCCACCGCAGTTCCTGGGTGGGCCGCTCGGAGAAACGCAGCTGCACGTCGGCGTAACGGCTCAGCAGGGTCCGGATGAACATCGGATCGGCGTTGTGCACGAGACCATTCCTGTTCTGTTGTCCTGGACGATCGACGGAACATCAACTGCCCCGGATCCGCCCGGACATGCCTGCCCGCCGACGCGGCCGGAGTCCGCCGCTCAGGCCGCGGTGAGGTGCGAGCGCCGCGCGGCGCACAGCACCTCGTGCTCCGCGCGGCGCGAGACGAACCACGCCGAACAGCACGCCGTGTCGAGCTCGGCGTCGGCGGACCCGAAGGCCGCGAAGGTCTCGACGTCGGCTCCCCGGCGCCCGCGTGCCTGTCGGCCGGCGCTGCTGTCGCTGCGGTGGTGGCGGACTGTCATCTGCGTTCCTCGCTGAGATCGGCTGGTGGTGCGCCGTCCGGTGCACGGCTCCTTCCGGTTGCCCCGGATGCGGCGGCCGATGCCAGTGATCAAGGCCACGTGGCGACGGCCGCCCCGCGGGCGGCGTCAGCGGCGGCGCGAGGAGCCGGAGCGCGCCCAGCCGCCCGCGCCGGCCAGATGCAGGGCGACGGCGGTGAGCCCGAGGAGCATGAGGTTCACCGACGAGAAGACGTCGTTCGTCGAGATGTCGGCGGCGTTGATCAGGAAGGCGATGAAGAAGAGGACGGCGGCGGCGATAGCGAACATGACAACTCCCTTGTGATGAAAGTGTGTTGACGCCCGTATGCCCCCTCGAAGCGTTACCACCCGCCCCGTTCTCAGGGGTTCTGCCGCACCTGCTCGATGTCCTGTTCGTCCCAGGCGCTGGTGTCCCGGGGCCTGATGAACAGCTCCTCCTGCGTCGGGTGGCCGCCGCTGATCGCGCGCTGCCGGGCGATCTCGGCGTCGAACTCGAGCCCCAGCAGGATGGCCAGACTGCTCAGCCACAGCCACACCAGGAAGACGATGACACCGGCCATCGTGCCGTACGTCTTGTTGTAGGAGGCGAACCCGGCCGCGTACAGCGTGAAGCCCGCCGAGGCCACGAGCCAGACGATTAGGGCGAGGCAGCCGCCCGGGGTGACCCAGAGCCAGCCGCGCCCCTTCACATTGGGCGCGGCCCAGTACAGCAGGGCGATCATCAGCACCAGGAGGACGGCGAGCAGCGGCCACTTGGCCACGGACCAGACGGTCAGCGCGGTGTCGCCCACGCCGAACACGGAGCCGGCGCGCCGGGCGATCCCGCCGGTGAAGACCACGACGAGCGCGCTGAGGGCGGCGAGCAGCATCAGGGCCACGGTGATGCCGAGGCGCAGCGGCAGGAGCTTCCACAGGGGCCGCCCCTCGGGGACGTGGTAGATCTGGTTCGCCGTCCGCATGAACGCGCCGACGTACCCCGACGCCGACCACACGGCGAGCACCAGACCCACCACGGCCATCACCGAACCGGTCCCGGAGCGGCCCTGCAACTGCTCGACGGCCTGGGTGAGTATCTCGCGCGCCGCACCGGGCGCGAGTTTCTCGACGCTGTCCAGCACCTTCTGCGTGGCGGACTCACCGACCACGCCGAGCAGCGCCACCAGGACCAGCAGGGCGGGGAAGAGGGAGAGGACGGCGTAGTACGTCAGGGCGGCCGCCCGGTCCGTCAACTCCTCCTTCTGGAACTCGCGGAGGCTCCCGCGCAGCACCTGGCCCCACGCGTGCCCGCTCAGACCGGCGGGGCTGTGGGGGGCGGCCTTCTCCACTTCGGGGGACGGACCGTAGGACGCGGCCGCGTCCGGCTCGGGCGGCGTCGCGTCGTCTGTCTGGTCGTCGTGCTGGTCGAGGTCGCTCCGCTGTTCTGGCATGTCCTCCGGATGTCCGCCGTACGGGGATTCAGACCTGCACGTCATGAGCGGTACGGCGGCGCGGCGCACCGCTCACGCCCGGTCCGCCATCAGCGGCCCCCAGGGCGTCGGCCCCGCGCCCTGCGCCCATGCGGTGAGCGCCTCGCCGTCGACCAGGCGGATGCCGCACACGTCGGCGTACTCCTCGGCCGGCACGGTGAACGCGCTGGTGGTCACCACGACCGCGAGCTGGGCACCGTGCACCGTCCAGCAGGTACCGCCGAAGCGCTGGAGGTCCTGCGAGCCGACCTTGTTCGTGGGCCCGTACTGCTTGCACTGCACGACGACGCGGCGGCCGTCGGGCGCGGTCGCGAGGACGTCGGCGCCGAGGTCGCCCGCGCCGCCCACGACCTCGACGTCCGTGCAGCCGTCCCGCTCGCACAGCCCGGCCACGGCGGCCTCGAAGCCGTCCGGGTCGAGGTCGCTGAACACGGGCGCCGGGTCCGGCAGTCGAGCGGTGAGTCCGTCGTGCGCCGCGGCCGGGTCCGGCACGAGACGCACGGTGTCCCGGTCCTGGACGGGCGCGCCGGCCACGGCGACCTCGCAGGTCCGCGCCGCCTCGGCCAGCTCGCGGTCGGCCTGCGCCATGCCCGCGCGGGCGGCCCGGCGCAGCTCACGGCTGCGCGGCATGGCGCGGAACAGGACGTAGAGCACGGGGACGGCGAACAGGGCGCACAGCATGGCGGTGAGCGGGTGGCCGCCGGCCCAGTCGGCGAAGCGCAGGAAGAGCAGGACGACGGCGCAGAGCACGGCGCCGACGAGACCGAGGGCGACGAGCGGTCCCGACGCCCCCTCTCCGGTCCGGGGGTGGCCGCCGGCGGCGCTCCTGGTTTTGCGTATCGGCACTGGGTCTCCCGCGCGTCGTCATGGATCCGTCTGACCGACGTCTGCCCCGACCGGCGCCTTCCATGATCAACAGATGTGCGTCGGGGATTTCATGTTCCTTGTACGGCACGGAAGTTGACCGGGCGTCACGCGGGTGCGGGCGGTCCGGGGCAGGGGCGGCGCGCGGGGGCGAGTCGTAACACGGCGTTCGCGGGGCATTCGTTCGCCGAAGCCGGGATGTGGCCCACCCGCCCGGAGCGCGGTCGAAAAATCGCGAGAACTGTGAAGGTTTGGCCAGGGATTCAAGGGCACGCGGGGAGGAGATCGATATGACCAACACATCTGAAGCCACAGACGACGAGTCCGACGACACATCGAGGGAACCCGCGAAGAGCAGGGAACCTGCCAAGAAGGGGAGCGGTACACGGAAGCGGGCGGCGCCCAAGAGCCCGCCGCGCAAGCGCCTCCGTCCGACCGAGGCGATCCGTGAAGGGCGCGAGCAGTTGATGGAGCTGACCGGCAAATCGGTCGATTCCGTCTCATCGTTCCGGTCCACCGACGACGGGTGGTTGCTGGAGGTGGAGGTCCTGGAGCTGTCCAGGGTCCCCGACACGATGAGTCTGCTCGCCAGTTACGAGGTCGCGCTCGACCACGACGGGATGCTCACCGGCTACCGACGGCTCAGGCGGTACGAGCGCGGACGCTCCGACGACCGCAACTGACCGGTCGTCGCCGGGCGGCCCCGACGCGCGGACCGCGCCCGGCACGGGCGCTCCCGCGACGGGCGGCCGGCGGACGGCTCCCCGAAGGCGAACGACAGGGAGGAACAGAACATGACAGTCGCAACGACCCAACAGAGCGGTGGGGGCGGCGGGACCAGTGGTCTCTACGACGTCCTCGAACTGGTCCTCGACCGTGGCCTGGTGATCGACGCGTTCGTCCGCGTCTCGCTGGTCGGCATCGAGATCCTGAAGATCGACATTCGTGTCGTGGTCGCCAGTGTCGACACGTACCTGCGGTTCGCGGAGGCGTGCAACCGCCTCGACCTGGAGACCGGCAGCAAGAAGCCGTCGGGCCTGACGGACATCATCGGCGACACGATGGAGTCCGGCTCCCGCGGCAAGACCAAGGGCGCGCTCTCCGGCGCGGCGGAGACCATATCGGACGCCTTCTCGCAGGCTCGTGAAGAGAGCCAGAGCGAGTCCCGGCCGCGTCAGCGCCGCACCACCAGCCGCCGTAAGGAGGAGCAGGAGTGAGCACGTACGTCTACGGCATCGCCGATGCCGACCACCCGAGCCTGCCCGACGGGATGGAGGGCATCGGATCCCCGGCGCTCGCCGTCCGGATCGTCAAGGGCGGTGGCCTCGCCGCGATCGTCAGCGACGCCCCGGAGAACCTCCGGCCCAAGCGGCGCGACCTCCTCGCCCACCAGAACGTCCTCTCCGAGGCCGGCGGCGGTGGCACCGTCCTGCCCATGCGCTTCGGCAGCGTCGCGCAGGACGACGCGGCGGTCGCGGCCGCTCTCGAGGAGCGGGTCGACCACTACCAGGAGCGCCTCGCCGCCCTGCGCGACCGCGTGGAGTACAACGTCAAGGTCCAGCACGACGAAGAGGCCGTGCTGCAGACCGTGATGGCGGAGAACGCCGACGTGCGGGCCCTCGCGCTGCGCAACCGCGACGCCGGTGGCGGCAGCCACGAGCAGAAGCTCCAGCTGGGCGAGGCCGTCGCCAAGGCGGTGCAGGCGCGTGAGGCGCAGGACGCCGAGACGGTCCGTACGGCGCTGGAGGCGCACGCCGACGACGTCAGCGCGGGCCCCGACAGCACCGGCTGGATCGCCAACCTCTCCTTCCTCGTGGACCGGGGCTCCTCGGAGCGGCTGCTCGGTGCGATCGAGGAGCTGCGGCAGGGCGCCCCCCACATCATCTTCCGCGTCAACGGACCGCTGCCGCCCTACAGCTTCGTGGAGGCGGCCCCGGCGGCCTCCGCCGCGGGATGAGGCCCCCATGGGGCTGCTGAGCGAGGTGCTGCTGCTCCCGCTGGCTCCGGTCCGGGGCTCCATGTGGGTCCTGGACCAGGTGGTCGCCGAAGCGGAGAAGCAGTACTACGACCCCTCGGCCATCCAGGCCCAACTGGCCGCCTTGGAGAAGCAGTTGGAGGCGGGCGAGATCGACGAGGAGACGTTCGACCGGATGGAGGACGAACTCCTCGACCGGCTCGAGGCCACCCGGAACAGACAGACAGGCGCGTGACGCCGGAACAGCTCTAGGCGCGTGCAGCGATACGTGCAGGAACGGACGACACCATGAACCGAACAGCAGTCGGCCTGGCGGTAGGCGCCGGGTACGTCCTGGGGCGTACCAAGAAGATGAAGCTGGCCTTCGCCGTCGGCACCATGGTCGCCGGCAAGAAGTTGCAGCTGAGCCCCAAGGCCGTCCTGGACATGGTCCGCACCCAGCTGGACAAGAACCCCCAGTTCCAGGAGATCGGCGGACAGCTGCGCGAGGACTTCCGCGGTGTCGGCAAGGCCGCCACCGGCGCGATCCTCGAACGGCAGATGGAGGGGCTGGCCAGCAAGCTGCAGAGCAGCACGGCCGGAGTCCGGGACCGCCTCGAAGGCGGCGGCCGCGACAGCGAGAGCGCAAAGAACGCCGATGACGCCGACGACGCTGACGCCGACGACGGCGAGGACACGGCCGGCCGGGACGACGACGAGGACACGCGGGCGCGGGACGGCGCGGGCGAGGACCGCCCGGCGCCGCGCAAGCGGACCCCCGCCAAGAAGTCCGCCCCGGCCGGCCGGCGCACGGCGGAGCAGGGCACGCGGGCGCGCAAGAGCACCGCGAAGAAGACGTCCAGCGGCGCCAAGAAGTCCGCCGGGACCGCCCGGCGGACCCCGCGCAGCGGCGCGAAGGGGGGACAGGACCATGGCTGAGCTGCCCAAGGCGAACCCGCTCAAGGACCTCGCCAAGAGCCAGGCGGCCGACCGCCTGAAGAGCGAGGCGCAGGACTACCTCGCGGCGCAGGCCACCCATCTGCTGACCGGAGTCGGCCGCAGACTGGGCCAGGCGACCACCAAGCTCAACGACATAGCCGACGGCAACAGCCCCGGCTTCGGCAAGCTCGCCCTCGACGGCGGCCGCAAGCTGGCCGAGGGGAAGGGCCCGGTGCGCGCGGCCGTCGAGTCCGGCGCGAGCCACCTCAAGGACAACGTGGTCGACGGCGTGAAGGGCCTGTTCAACAAGGGCGGCAAGGGCAAGAACAAGTCCGGCGCCGGCCAGAAGCCGACCGTCATCCTGGAGAGCATCGACGTCGGTGTGGACGTCCGCACCGCCTACGACCAGTGGACGCAGTACCAGGAGTTCTCGACCTTCGCGCGCGGCGTGAAGAACGCCAACCGCGCGGACGACGTCTCCTCCGACTGGCAGATGAAGATCTTCTGGTCCAGCCGGAGCTGGAAGGCCCACACCACGGAACAGGTGCCGGACCAGCGCATCAGCTGGAGCTCCGAAGGGGCCAAGGGCACCACGAAGGGTGTCGTCACCTTCCATGAGCTGGGCGACAGCCTCACCCGGGTCCTGCTCGTCATCGAGTACTACCCGAAGGGCCTCTTCGAGAAGACCGGCAACATCTGGCGGGCCCAGGGCCGGCGCGCCCGGCTCGACCTGAAGCACTTCGCGCGCTTCATCACGATCAAGGGCGAGGCGACCGACGGCTGGCGCGGGGAGATCCGCGACGGCGAGGTGGTCCGCAGCCACGACGACGCCCTGGCCGAGGAGGAAGAGGAGCGCTCGCGCGACCAGGACGAGGAGTCCCCCGAGGGCGCGTACGAGGAAGAGGACGAGGCGGACGGCGAGGCGTACGACGACGCCGGCGAACCGGAGGACCTCGACGAGGCCGAGGACGACGAGGTCGAGGACGCCGAGGACGCGGAGGACGGCGAGTACCTCGACGAGGACGAGCCGGAGGCCGAGGACGCCGAAGAGGACGACGACGTCGAGTACGCCGACGAGGACGAGCCGGCGGACGAGGAGTACGCCGACGAGGAGGTCCCGGCGGACGAGGCCGACGAGCCTGAAGAGGACGACGAGGACGAGCCTGAAGAGGACGACGAGGCTGAAGAGGCCGACGAGCCCGAGCGTGAGCACGCGCCCGCGCGGAGCCGCTGATGAGTACCGCCAGCAGCTTCCCCGACTCCCCCCTGGGCGGGGGGAGTTCGGGGGCGAACCTCGCCGACATCCTGGAGCGGGTCCTCGACAAGGGCATCGTGATCGCGGGTGACATCCGCATCAATCTGCTCGACATAGAGCTGCTCACCATCAAGCTGCGCCTCATCGTCGCCTCGGTCGACAAGGCGAAGGAGATGGGCATCGACTGGTGGGAGGACGACCCGTCCCTCTCCTCCGGTGCCCGGCGCAAGGAACTCGCCCGGGAGAACGCCGAGTTGCGCGAGCGGCTCGCCGCCCTGGAGGGTGACGGTGCCTCCGAGGCGCTCGAAGCGGCCCCCGGGAAGGAGTCGCGCCATGACTGAACTGCGGTACGTCTACGCGGTCTGCGACCCCCTGGACGCCCCGCTCGCGGCGGAACTGACCGGCGTCGGCGGCGCCGCGCCGCGCCGGATCCACCACGCCGGTCTGACGGCCGTCGTCAGCGAGGTGCCGGCCGACCAGTTCTCCGAGAGCGCCCTGCGCCGCAACCTGGAGAACCTCGACTGGCTCGCCGGCACCGCCCGCGCCCACCAGGACGTCATCGCCGCACTCACCGCCGTCACCAGCCCGCTGCCGCTGCGGCTCGCGACCGTCTTCCGCGACGACAGCGGCGTGCGCGCCATGATGGAGGAGCAGCAGGAGCGGTTCCGTACGTCCCTGGAACGGATCGCGGACCGGGTCGAGTGGGGGGTCAAGGTCTTTGTCGAGGAGCAGCCGGCGCAGGCCGCTCCGGCCCCGGGCGCCGGGCAGCGGGAGCGCGTCTCCGCGCAGTCCCTCGGCGCCGGCTCCGGCCGCGACTACCTGCGCCGGCGCCGCGCCGAGCGGGACGGGCGCGACCAGGTCTGGCGGCAGGCGGAGACGTTCGCCCAGCGTCTGCACGACCGGCTCTCGGAGTGCAGCGCGGAGACGCGCATCCACCCGCCGCAGAATCCGGAACTCGCCAAGACCTCGGGGCGCAACGTCCTCAACGGCGCCTATCTGGTGCCCCGTTCGACGGCGGAGGCCTTCGTGGAACTCGTCGACGCGACCAAGGACGGACAGCCCGGCCTGCGGGTGGAGCTGACCGGGCCGTGGGCCGCGTACTCCTTCTCCGCGCCGCCGGAAGAGCGCCCGGACGAGGCGGAGCCCTCGGTGGGCGGTGCGTCATGACCGTCATCGAACGGCGTGAAGTGGCCCTGGTGGACCTGCTCGACCGGCTGCTCGCCGGGGGAGTGGTCCTCGCGGGCGACGTCACGCTGCGCATCGCGGATGTGGACCTGGTCCGGATCGACCTGAACGCCCTGATCAGCTCCGTGAACGAGAACGTCCCCTCCCCGTTCGAGGACATGCTGTGAGTACGCACGACGACACGAACCGCCCCGCCGCGCGGCCGGAGCAGGCCGGCCAGGACACCTGCTCGGCCTGCGGCGGACACGCTGTGACGCCCCAGGTCGAGAAGGGGCGCGGCCGCATCCAGATCGAGCCGGACACGGTGGAACGGGACCTGATGAAGCTGGTCCTGACCATCGTCGAACTGCTGCGGCAGCTGATGGAACGCCAGGCCCTGCGCCGGTTCGACACGGGTGACCTGTCGGAGGAGCAGGAGGACCGCATCGGCCTCACCCTGATGCTGCTTGAGGACCGGATGGCGGAGTTGCGCGAGCGCTACGACCTCGCCCCCGAGGACCTCAACATCGACCTCGGGCCGCTGGGTCCGCTCCTGCCGCGCTGAGCCGCCCCCCCCCATCGGCCCCCGCGGCCGCGCAGGAACCTGCCTGCGCGGCCGCGGGGGCCGATGCGTGCGGAGTTCACCCGATCGGCGTGCTTGTTCGCGGGCAGGCGGGTTACCCGCTGTCCATGGGCAAGCGAACACATCTCGGAGACGACCACGACGAGCGGCCCGGCGACGACCGGGACGGCCGGTTCGGCCCGGACGAGCAGGTCGAGCGGCAGGCCCCGGACACCCCGGTCCAGCTGCCGAAAGGGTCGTGGAAAGCGGTGCTCAAGGGCAGCCTGCGGGAGTTCAAGGACGACGAGCTCACCGACCGCGCCGCCGCACTGACCTACTACGGTGTGCTGTCCCTGTTCCCGGCGCTCCTGGTCCTGGTCTCCCTCCTCGGCATCACGGGCAGGTCCACCTCCGACAAGGTGCTGGACAATCTGCGGCAGATCGCGCCCGGTTCGGTGCGCGACATCATCACGCAGGCCGTGAAGCAGTTGCAGGGCACCGGCGGCACGGGCTCGCTGGTCGCGATCGTCGGCCTGGTGCTGGCGGTCTGGTCGGCCTCCGGCTATGTGGCGGCCTTCATCCGCTCGGCCAACGCCGTCTACGACATGCCCGAGGGCCGCCCCGTGTGGAAGGTGCTGCCGATCCGCGTGGGCGTGACGGTGGTCCTGATGATCCTGGCCGTGGCCAGCTCCCTGATCGTGGTCTTCACCGGCGGCCTGGCCCGGCAGGCCGGGAACATGCTCGGCATCGGGGACAGCGCCCTGACCGTGTGGTCGATCGCCAAGTGGCCGGTCCTCGTCGTCCTGGTCACCGTCATGATCGCGATCCTCTACTGGGCCACCCCGAACGCCAAGGTCAAGGGGTTCCGCTGGATCACCCCGGGCAGCCTGCTCGCCCTCGTGGTCTGGCTGGTGGCCTCCGCGGCCTTCGCGTTCTACGTCGCCAACTTCGCCTCGTACAACAAGACGTACGGCACGATGGCCGGCGTGATCGTCTTCCTGGTGTGGCTGTGGGTCAGCAACCTGGCCATCCTGCTGGGCCTGGAGTTCGACGCCGAGACCGTCCGCCAGCGCGCCATCGCCGGCGGCCACCCGCCCGAGGCCGAGCCGTACACCGAGCCCCGGGACACGCGGGCGTGGGACGAGCAGGACAAGCGGCGGCTGGACGAGACCTGATCCGCTGCCGCGGGGGAGCCCGGGCCTGGTGCTCCGCGCCGGGCGGTACCCAGCGCGCTGCGGACGGACGTCGTCTGGGCGGGCCGGGGGACGTTCCGTCGCCGCCGCCGTGCCGGGAGCGTCGGCCCCTC
>NZ_JBEXOS010000108.1:0-15129 GCF_040611655.1 Streptomyces sp. NPDC006552 | reverse complement strand
CGGGCGCTTCCCTTCGGTCTTGCGTTTCCGACTCTATCAGATCTTTCCGATCCGATTTCCTCGGGGTCCTGCTCCGCTTTCCAGGAATTCGCTTTTCGCGTTTTCCTTTCGGCGGAACCGAACTCTACCAGGCTTTTCTCGACCATCTGACCAGGCAGCTGCGGACATGCAGAAGCCGATCGAAGATAAGGTGGCTTGGTAGATGCTGCCGGGATGAAGGACGCTCTTGGGCGTCGGTCTGCCCCAGGCAGGGGTACGACAGTACAGGGGGGCGGGCCTCGGCGCAAATCGTTTGCCGGGCGCCCCTACATCCGCCAACCGGGATCGCTCATGCGGAACCGGGACTTTTTATGACTTACGCTTCTGAACAGTACGCCGCCCAGGACAGATGGGGGCGGCGACCATGAATCTCCGCCCCCTGGGAGGCTTGCCATGACCAGTGTGACGTCCCCTCTTGCAGGACGCGCCATCGGGCTCTCCGCTGTTCCTGACCCGGTCTTCTCCGGTGCGATGGTCGGCCCCGGCACCGCCATCGACCCCGCCCGCGAGCCGTCCGAGGCCGTCGCTCCCGTCAACGGCATCGTCGTGTCTCTGCACCCGCACGCGTTCGTCGTCGTCGACGAGGAGGGCCACGGTGTGCTGACGCACCTGGGTATCGACACCGTCCAGCTCAACGGTGAAGGCTTCGAACTGCTCGTCAACAAGGGCGACACCGTCCAGCGCGGCCAGCCCGTGGTCCGCTGGAACCCCGCCGCGGTCGAGGCCGCCGGTAAGTCGCCGGTCTGCCCGGTCGTCGCACTCGAGGCGAGCGCGGAGTCGCTGTCGGACGTCGCGGAGAGCGGCGACCTGAAGGTCGGCGACGTTCTCTTCGGCTGGAAGTGACGGGGCGCCGTCGCTGACGGCCGGCAGTTCAATCGACGCGGCGGCTCGGTCCGCCGCACTAGCGGAGACGGTGAGATGGAGACAACGCTTCGAGGCGTCGGCGTGAGCCACGGCGTGGCGATCGGCGAAGTTCGGCACATGGGGACGGCGGTGCTCGAGCCCCCGGCCAAGCAGATCCCGCCGGAGGAGGCCGAGCGTGAGCAGGGGCGCGCCCGGCAGGCCGTCGAAGCTGTCGCGGCCGACCTGATCGCCCGCGGCAATCTGGCCGGGGGCGAAGCGCAGGCGGTGCTCGAGGCCCAGGCCATGATCGCGCAGGACCCCGAGCTCATCGCCGACGTCGACCGCCGCATCACCGTGGGCAGCAGTGCCGAGCGCGGGATCTACGACGCCTTCTCGCACTACCGCGAGCTTCTCGCGGGCGCCGGCGAGTACATGGCCGGGCGGGTCGCGGACCTGGACGACGTGCGGAACCGCATCGTGGCGCGCCTGCTCGGCGTGCCGATGCCCGGCGTGCCGGACAGCGACAAGCCATACGTGCTCATCGCCCGCGACCTGGCCCCCGCCGACACCGCGCTCCTCGATCCCACGCTGGTGCTCGGGTTCGTGACGGAGGAAGGCGGGCCGACCAGCCACAGCGCCATCCTCGCCCGCGCTCTCGGTGTGCCCGCCGTGGTGGCGCTGCCGGGCGCCGGAGAGTTGGCCGAGGGCAGCGTCGTCGCGGTCGACGGCAGCACCGGCGAGATCTTCGTGGAGCCGACGCAGGACAAGCGGGTCGAGCTGGAGGCCGCGGCCGCAGAGCGCAAGGCCGCCCTGTCCGCCTCCTCGGGTCCGGGTGTCACGTCCGACGGGCACAAGGTGCCCCTGCTCGCCAACATCGGTGGCCCCGCGGACGTCCCCGCGGCCCTCGACGCGGGCGCGGAGGGTGTCGGTCTCTTCCGCACCGAGTTCCTCTTCCTGGACGACAGCAAGCAGGCTCCCTCCGAGGAGAAGCAGGTCGAGGCGTACCGCCAGGTTCTCGAGGCGTTTCCCGAGGGCCGTGTCGTCGTGCGGGTACTGGACGCCGGCGCCGACAAGCCGCTGGACTTCCTGACCCCCGCGGACGAGCCCAACCCCGCTCTGGGCGTGCGTGGTCTGCGGTCGCTGCTCGACCACCCGGAGGTGCTGCGCACGCAGCTGACCGCGCTGGCGAAGGCCTCGGAGGGGCTGCCGGTCTACCTCGAGGTCATGGCCCCGATGGTGGCGGACCGTGCCGACGCCAAGGCGTTCGCGGACGCGTGCCGCGCGGCCGGTCTGCGGGCCAAGTTCGGTGCGATGGTCGAGATTCCGTCCGCCGCTCTGCGTGCGCGCTCCGTGCTGCAGGAGGTCGAGTTCCTCTCGCTGGGCACCAACGACCTGGCCCAGTACACGTTCGCCGCCGACCGCCAGGTCGGGGCCGTGTCGCGACTCCAGGACCCGTGGCAGCCCGCGCTGCTCGACCTGGTCGCGCTCTCCGCGGACGCGGCCAAGGCCGAGGGCAAGAGCTGTGGCGTGTGCGGCGAGGCCGCGTCGGACCCGCTGCTGGCCTGTGTGCTGACCGGTCTGGGTGTCACCTCCCTCTCCATGGGTGCCGCGTCGATCCCCTACGTCCGTGCGACGCTCGGCAAGCACACACTGGCCCAGTGCGAGCGTGCGGCCGCCGCCGCTCGTGCCGCGGACTCCGCCGACGAGGCGCGCGCAGCCGCGCAGGCCGTGCTCTCCGGCGAGTAGCCGCTCGGTCCCGCTGTTCCTGAGGGCGCTCCACCTGCGGGTGGGGCGCCCTCAGGGCTTTCCGTACGGGGTCAGGGGCGGTGGCGGTGGTGGTTCTCGGGCGCCGCGTCCGGGACCTCGGGTGCGGTGCAGTAGTCGACGCCGGGCTCCGGCGCCGTCAGATCGCCCGAGGCGGCGTCGGTGCAGTACGCGTCGAAGACCTGCGCAGCGGTCAGCTGCCTGAGCCGCTCGTCCTTGAGGCGCCAGCCGTAGACGCGGTCGCTGTCGTCCGCCGTGGTCCGCACGATCAGCGCGCAGGCGTTACCGGTGACGAGGGCCAGGGCGAGCAGGGTGGTGAGTTCCATCGCCGCGGTCTCCTCCAGCCGGACCGTGCCGGCCGTGGCGGCGTCGATGTGGAGCACCGTCAGCAGCATCTGCTTTCCCATGGGCACACTGCACACCCAGTGGTGGCGGCCGGCGCCGATGGTGTCGATCACTCGGGCCACCAGGTACGAGGCGCGGGCGAAGGCGGCGCGCCCGATGTCCTGTCCGCACACCGCGCAGGATCCGGTACGGGCGAGAACGGAGGAGGCGTACTCCCAGGTCGCCTGGCGGACGGCTTCCTCGACGAGGTCCGGGACGAGGTCGGCGAGGGGCTGTCCCTCGTACGGCAGGGAGGGGCCGGTCGAGGCCAGTTCCGCGGTGAAGCGGGTACGGCTGGCCGGGGTGTCGGGTTCGAGGCCGGTGTCCGCGCAGAACTCCGCGTAGTCCTCGGGATCGAAGAGGGCGACCGTGGTGTGGCCACCCGCCGCGGCGAGGGATTTGAGGAGCGCTTCGACTTGTCGGAGGTACGCCGTGTGGTCGTCGAAGGTGAAACTGCGGTAGCGGCGCATCTGCGTGAAGTCGTGCTCGTCGGCCACCAGGCCGAGGGTGCCCGCGATCTCGCGGCGCAGGATGTGCCGGGCGCCGCTGGTCCGGCCGTGCTGGGTGTCGGTCATGGTTCCCCCTGAGTGAGCTGTCGATCGATGCTCACTCAGAGTAATCACCGGCACTGACAACGGCTCGGGGCCGGGCCCCGCGCGGCCTGACGCCGGTCCGCCGTCAGGCTCGCTTGCGGGCGATCTCCTCGTAGAACCGGAGCAGTTCGAGGTTGTCGACGGAGCCGGGGTTGACGGCCTTGGCGAAGGGGGTGCCCTGGAGCAGGCGTTTGACCGGGACTTCGATGCGCTTGCCGGTGAGGGTGTGCGGGACGCCGGGGGCTTCGATGATCTCGTCGGGGACGTGGCGCGGGGAGAGCTGCTCGCGGATGGTGCGCTTGATGCGCTCGCGCAGGCCGTCGTCGAGGACCGCGCCGGGCGTGAGGTGGACGAAGAGCGGCATCCAGTAACCGCCGTCGGGTTCTTCGACGCCGATGACGAGGGACTCGCGGATCTCGGAGAGGCGCTCCACGGCTTCGTAGATGTCGGCGGAGCCCATACGGACGCCCTGCCGGTTGAGGGTGGAGTCGGAGCGGCCGTGGATGACGACGGAGCCGCGGGAGGTCACGGTGGTCCAGTCGCCGTGGCGCCAGACTCCGGGGTAGGTGTCGAAGTAGCTGTCGTGGTACCGGCTGCCGTCGGGGTCGTTCCAGAAGTGGATGGGCATGGACGGCATGGGGCGGGTGACGACGAGTTCGCCGACCTCGTCGGTGAGCGGGGCGCCGTCGGCGTCCCAGGCCTGTAGATCCGTGCCGAGGCCGGGGGCCTGGAGTTCGCCGGTGTACACGGGGAGGGTGGGTACGGCTCCGGCGAAGCAGGAGCAGACGTCGGTGCCACCGCTGACCGAGGCGATCCACAGGTCGGGGCGGACCTCGTCGTGGAGCCAGCGGAAGCCGTCCGGCGGGAGCGGGGAGCCGGTCGTGGCCACGCACTTCACCCGGGAGAGGTCATGGTCGCGGGACGGGTGCACGCCGGCCTTGCGGCAGGCCATGACGTAGGCCGCCGACGTGCCGAAGAGGGTGGCGCCCGTCGCCTCGGCGACGGCCCACTGCGCGCCGGTGCCGGGGAAGCCGGGGCTGCCGTCGTACGTGACGATCGTGGTGCCGGTGAGCAGGCCGGAGACGAGGAAGTTCCACATCATCCAGCCGGTCGAGGTGTACCAGAAGAACCGGTCGTCGGGGCCGAGGTCGCAGTGCAGGCCGAGTTGCTTGAGGTGCTCGACGAGGATGCCGCCCTGGGACTGGACGATGGCCTTGGGCAGACCGGTCGTGCCGGAGGAGTAGAGCACCCACAGGGGGTGGGCGAAAGGCACCTCTTCGTAGACGGGCGCCACGTCGGCGGCGGTGAGGTCCGACCAGGAGAGGGCGCCGTCCGGGGTCGCTGTCCCCAGGAGGGGGATGTGCACCACGGCGCGCAAGGAAGGCAGTTCGCTGCGGAGTTCCGCCACCGTGTCGCGACGGTCGTGTTCCTTGCCTCCGTAGCGGTAGCCGTCGACGGCGAACAGGACGACGGGCTCGACCTGGCGGAACCGGTCGAGGACGCTGCGGGCTCCGAAGTCGGGGGCGCACGAGGTCCACACGGCGCCGACGGCGGCGGTGGCCAGGAAGGCGATCGCGGCTTCCGGGATGTTGGGCAGGTAGCCGCTGACGCGGTCCCCCGGGCGGACGCCGCGGGCACGCAGTTCGGCGGCGAGCGAACCGACCTGCCGCCGCAGTGCGGCCCAGGTGACGGTGTGCTGCTCGTGCGTCTCGTCCACGTGCAGGATGGCGGGGCTGTCCGCGCGCGCGGGGTCGTCGGCGGTGCGCAGGGCGTGGGCCGCGTAGTTCAGGGTGGCTTCGGGGAACCATTCGGCGCCGGGCATCGCGCGGCTGCCCAGCACGCGCGCGTAGGGATGGGTGAAGCGCACGTCGAACCAGTCGGTGACGGCTTTCCAGAAGGTCTCGAGTTCGGTGACCGACCAGCGGTGCAGGGCCTCGTAGCCGCCTTCGGCGGGTGCTCCGTACTGTGCGGCGGCCCAGGCCTGGAACCGGGTGACCTGCGCGTCGGCGATCTGCTGCTGGTCGGGTTGCCAGAGCGGCGAGGGGTTCGCTGTGGTCATGGTGCGGCTCCTGGAAAGTACGCGGTGTATGCGTTCTCGGCGCGCACGGGCCGGGGTGTGCGCGTGACGCGGCTGACAGGACGATGTCATGTGATCGACTGCGACACCAGGGTGTCCGCCACACAGTCCGGGTCGTGAAGATGTGTCGTGGCCACGGATGAACGGCAGTTGAACGCGCCACGCGCGCGTGGCGCCGGGTGGCAGGGTGAGCAGCATGAACGGTCGTGACCTGGTGCGCGCGGTGAAGGCGGTTTCCGTGGTGGGCGCGGTCCAGGGGATGCGTGTCATGCGGGCTTCGTGGCGCCGCCGCCGGGCGGACGCCGCCGAGTCGGCGCGCCGGGGACGTGAGCGGGCCCGGGTGCCGGGGAGCGTGGTGGTGGCGGAGCCCGGGCCGGGCGGCGGTGTGGTGCGTTTCGAGCGGTCCCGGCTGCGGATCATGGTGACGGTGAGCGGCGCCGTGTTCTGGGGGTGGGACGACGCCGGGCCCACGCCGTCCTACGGAGTGCTCGGAAGCGGCCCGGAGGCGGATCCGCGGGCCGTTCTGGAGCCGGACAAGGACGGCGGCTGGCGGGTGGTGTCCGAGCGGGCGACCGTGGCGGTGTCGCGCGAGGGTGGCGTGCGGGTGTGCACGCCGGGCGGTGTGCTGGTGCGCCGCGATCTGCCACCCAGGTGGTGGGAGCCCGAGCGTGGTGGCGCGGCGCGCTGGGCGCAGCGGTCGGAGTTTCCCGCGGACGCGCGGTTCTTCGGGCTCGGAGGGCGGACCGCCGGCCCGCGGTTGCGCGACGGGACCTACCGCTTGTGGAACGCGGGTCCGGGCGGTGCGCTCGGCCCGGGGGACGCTTCGTCGTCGGTCACGATGCCGGTGCTGATGGTGGTCGCCGACGCGGGGACGCATCTGGTGTTCCACGACACCACGTGGGACGGCTCGGTGGCGTTGCGGCAGGGCGTGGAGGGTGCGGGGTCGGGGCATGACCGGCCGGGCGCGTGCGAGCTGCGGATGGAGGGCGGCCCGCTGCGCTGCTGGGTCGTGGTGGGCACGCCCACGCGGGTGCTGCAGACGTGGACGCGGTTGACGGGAGCGGCGGTCGTGCCGCCGTCGTGGGCGCTCGGCCACCACCACCGGCTTCAGGGGGCCGGCGACGCCTCGGACGTGCGGCGGGTCGTCGACGGCTTCAACGCGCGCTCTCTGCCCCTGGACGCGGTGCATGTGGACGGCGACGGCCCCGGTTCCGGGCACGCCTTCCCGGACGGTCCTGAGGGGCCTGCGTCGGTGCCACAGCTCGCCGCGGAGTTGCTGGGCGACGGTGTCCGGCTGGTGTCCGGGGTGGATGCCGCGGTGCGCGTCGCGAGCGGTGATCCGGTGTTCGAGGGCGGGCGGGCGATCGACGCTTTCGTGCGGGACGCGGCGGGCCGTCTGGTCCGCGTGGGCGCAGGGGCGGACGAGGCGGCGTATCCGGACTTCACGGCGCCGGGTGTCCGCAAGTGGTGGGGCGGGCTCTACGAGGAGCGGCTCGCGCGGGGTTATTCCGGGTTCTGGCACGACCTGGATGCGTCGGCGTCCTCCTGGTCCGGGGCTCCGCCGTGGCCGCGGTCGGCCCGCCACGCGCTGGAGGGCCCCGGGGGCGATCATCGTGAGGCCCATAACGTCTATGCGCTCTGTATGGCGCGGGCCGCATACGAGGCGCTGGCGGAACTGCAGCCACATGAGCGGCCGTTCGTCACCTCCGGTGCCGGCTGGGTGGGCATGCAGCGCTACGGAGGGGCGTGGGCGGGAGAGATGGCACCCGGGTGGCCGGGTTTGCGGGCCTCCTTGTCGGTGGTGGTCGGTCTCGGGCTGTGCGGGGTTCCGTATGCGGGGCCCGACCTGGGCGGAGTCGGCCCGGGGGCCTCCGTGGAGCTGGCCGTGCGCCGGTTCCAACTAGGCGCCTACTTGCCGCTGTTCCGCACTCGGTCGGGGGCAGGAGCAGGCGACAAGGAGCCCTCGGCTTTCCGGGAGCCTTCAGCTTTCGGTGGCGAGGCGGACGACGGTTACGGGACAGAGGGGCTGAGAGACCACGCGCGCGTGGCGTTGAACGAGCGTCGGCGGCTCCTTCCCTACCTCATGACGCTCGCGTACCTCGCCCGGCGTACGGGCGCCCCGTATGTGCGCCCGTTGTGGTGGGCGGCTCCGGAGGACCGTGCTCTGCGGGACTGCGAGGACGCCTTCTTGTTGGGTGACTGCTTGTTGGTGGCGCCCGTGCTGGAGCCGGGTGTGGTCCACCGGACCGTGCGGCTGCCCCGGGGGCGGTGGTACGACACGGTGAGCGAGGCGGTGTTCGAGGGGCCGGGGTCGGTGACGGTCGATGCTCCCCTGTCCCGTATTCCGGTGCTGGCCCGCGCAGGTGCGGTGGTTCCGGTGCGAGGTGAGGGCGGTGGGGTCGCATGGGAGGTGTGGGCCCCGGAGCCCGGTCGTACGGGTGGGGGTCTGACGGTGTTGGAGGTGGGTGACGGGCCGGCGGAGCCCGGGATGGTGCGTGTTCGGGCGCGCTGGCACGAGGGGCGGGTGGTCGTGGAGGAGGAGGGCGAGCCCGGTGGCCGCGCGGCGCGGTTCCCGGTCCGAGTACGCGGCCTTCAGGCGTCTCGGACCGGGCGCGGCGCTCACATGTAGCGGCCTTCGAACCACGCCTTGGCGGCCACGGTGTGCAGGGGGAAGGCCAGTTCGGTGGGGCGGCGCAGGAGGTGCCAGCCGTCGGTCTCGTCGGTGGGGGCGCTGCCGGGCAGCTGGGTGGCCGGGCGCTCGGGCAGCAGCCCGAAGAGCAGGAGGTGGCCGTCGGGGGCGCTTAGGGCGTCCACGAGGCGCACGTCGCGGGCGGCCGTGTCGATGCCCGTCTCCTCCCGCAGCTCGCGGACGACGGCCTGCCGCCAGTCCTCCCGGTCGTCGATGAAGCCGCCGGGCAGTGCCGCCTCCCCCTGCGCGGGCGCGATGGTGCGGGTGATCACGACCAGGGCGGTGCCGGCCGTGTCGTACACGGGTTGCAGGGCGATGGCGACGGGCAACGGGTTGCGGTAGGCGACCGTGCCACACGCCGCGCACGTACGCGGCCAGCCGAGCGCCTGGGTTCCGTAGGCGGTTCCGCAGCTTGAACAGTGGGAATCCGGAACGGAATTGATCGTGGGATGGGTGGTTGCTGACACGGCGCGGACTGTATCCGATCACTCGTGCGCGGTCTTCCCCGGAGGGGGTGGCTCCTGATAGACGCAGGGGCCATGACACCAGCCAGCCTGCTCCGGAAACTCGCCACCATGACGGTCGCCGCGTTCCTCGGCGTGGCCGCGGCCCCCGGCACGGTCCTCGCGACGCCCGACCCCAAGGCGCCCGCGGACTTCGTGGCGCTCAGCGACGTGGACCCCACGATCCTCCAGGAGATCCGCTACTACACGGCGCACGACTTCGTGGGAGAGCGGATCGACGGCTACCGGAAGCCGATGTGCATCCTGACGAAGCCGGCCGCGAAGGCCTTGCACCGGGCGCAGCGCGGGCTGCTGAGGAAGGGGTACTCCCTGAAGGTGTACGACTGCTATCGCCCGCAGCGGGCGGTCGACCACTTCGTACGGTGGGCGAAGGATCTCGACGACCACACGATGAAGGCCGAGTTCTATCCGAGGGTCGACAAGACGCGCCTGTTCGCGGACGGTTACATCGCGGAGAAGTCGGGGCACAGCCGAGGCTCCACGGTCGATCTCACCGTGGTGAGACTGCCGGCCCGGCCCACGCGTCCCTACGTGCCCGGGGAGCGGCTCACGGCCTGTTATGGGCCCCAGAAGGAGCGGTTCCCGGACAACTCCGTGGACATGGGCACCGGGTTCGACTGCTTCGACACGCTCGCGCACACGGACGACCCGCGCATCGAGGGGGTGCAGCGGGCCCATCGGGATCTGCTGCGGGACGCGCTCGGGGCGCAGGGGTTCGTCAACCTGCCTGAGGAGTGGTGGCACTACACCTACAAGCCCGAGCTTTTCCCCGACACGTACTTCGACTTTCCCATCTCCAGGAGGTCGCTCACGGGCCGGTGAGGCGAAGGGCGTGGCTGGGACCACCCCCGTGTGCCCCGGCCACGCCCTCACCGATGAGACGGACGCAGTGGAGGCCTCCATGGTTCTCACAGTCCGGCCGGGACCCCTGACGGCGAGCCGCACCCCATGGCACACTTCTGACGACTCGTCAGATCTGTTGTCCGTTGTCCGGTGGTCCGGGAGGAACTGTGGCGCGTTCGCGTACACCCGTCGTGGGCGGTTGGTTCACCGGCGAGGGGAGTGACTTCCGTCTGCTGGGGACCCGCTGCTCGGCGTGTTCTGCGGTGTTCTTCCCGCGCGAGGACGCGTGGTGCCGCGATCCCGGCTGCGCGGGCGGTGAGCTGGTCGAGGTCCCGCTGTCGCGGCGGGGGCGGGTCTGGTCGTACACCGACTCCCGGTACCGGCCGCCCCACCCGTACGCCTCCGACCGGGAACTACCGTGGCAGCCGTACACGTTGATCGCTGTGGAGCTGGCGGCAGAGCGACTCGTGGTGCTCGGCCAGGGGGTTCCGGGGCTCCGCGTGGCCGATCTGGACGTCGGCATGGAGGTGGAGGTGGTGCCGGGGGTGCTGAGCGAGGACGGGGACGACGAGACAGGCACGGCCTGGACGACCTGGCACTGGCGGCCGGCGGGGGTGGTGGCATGACGCGGGACGTGGCGGTGCTCGGCGCGGGCATGCACCCGTGGGGCAAGTGGGGGCGCAGTTTCGTCGCGTACGGGACGGCGGCGGCGCGCGAGGCGCTCGCCGACGCGGGCCTGGAGTGGCGGGAGGTCGGTTCCGTCGTCGGGGCGGACACCGTGCGGGGCGGCTATCCGGGGTATGTGGCCGGGGCGACGTTCGCGAAGGCGCTCGGCTGGCAGGGGGCCCGGGTGGCGAGCGTCTACGCGGCGTGCGCCTCAGGCGCGCAGGCGATCAGCACGGCGCGGGCGCAGATCCTCGCGGGGCTGGCGGACGTCGTGCTCGTGGTGGGCGCCGACGCCGCGCCCAAGGGGTTCTTCCGGCCCGCGGGCGGGGACCGGCCCGATGATCCCGACTGGCTGCGCTTCCGGGTGCTGGGCGCGACGAACCCGACGTACTTCGGGCTCTACGCACGGCGCCGGATGGCCCTGCACGGGGACACCCTGGAGGACTTCGCGCAGGTGAAGGTGAAGAACGCGGCGAGTGGCGCGCTCAACCCCTACGCGCGCTACCGCGCGGCGGTGACGGCCGAGGAGGTCGCCTCCTCCGCCGTCGTCGCCGATCCGCTGCGGCTGCTCGACATCTGCGCGACCTCCGACGGCGGCGCGGCGCTCGTACTGTCCAGCATGGATTTCGCCCGCCGGCACGGCGCCCCGGACCCGGTCCGCATCCGGGCCGTCTCCACCGTGACCCCGGTGTATCCGAACACCGTGCTCGACCTGCCCGACATCGCCACCGACTCGGCGGCCGGCGCCGAGCCCCCGGGGCAGGCCTTCCGTGCCTCGATCGCCCGTGCGGCCTACGAGGAGGCGGGCGTCGGCCCGCGTGACCTGTCGCTCGCGGAGGTCTACGACCTGTCCACCGCCCTGGAGTTGCAGTGGTACGAGGACCTCGGGCTGTGCGGCGCGGGCGAGGGCGCCAAGCTGCTGCGCGAGGGTGCCACGGCGCCCGGTGGCCGCATACCGGTGAACGGGAGCGGCGGGCTCGCCTCCTTCGGGGAGGCGGTTCCGGCGCAGGCGATCGCCCAGGTGTGCGAGCTGACCTGGCAGTTGCGGGGCACGGCGGGGGCCCGCCAGGTGGCCGGGGCCCGGGTCGGGATCACCGCCAACCAAGGCCTGTTCGGGCACGGCTCCTCGGTCGTGGCCGTGCGCTGATCACGCGCTCCCCTCCCGGTCGCCCTTGTCGGCCAAGTGACGTACGTGCGCGGGGACTTGACGACACAGACGGCGGTCAACCGTTGCGGTCCGCGACCTTGACGCTCCCGTACACCCGGTGAACACTTCCGGTGTCAGTCGGCACCGCCGCATGCCGGCCCACCACCCACGCGGGTCCTTGCCGGCCGCGAGGGCACTCCTGCCGGGTTCCGGCAGGCCGGGCCGCTCCCCCACGGCCGGCGGCTGTGCGGGCCCGCTCGTCACGGAGGCCCGGCGGGGCGCGGGACGCCCCCTGCCGGCCGAAGTCGCCCGTACCCAGCCATGGATACGCATCCTGCACGGAGGACCGGGGTCACGGCCCCGGGCATGGGCCTAGGAGCCGCCATGAGCAGTGGAGACAGCTTCGTCGGTGAGGTCATCGGCACCGCCGCCCTGGGCCTGTTCGGCGTTGGCGTCTGCGCCGCCGTCACTCCCGGACACGTGGGGCCGAGGGCGCCGAGGAAGCACCGACCGTCGCGGGCGACCAGGGTGGCCCCACACCGACGTCGGGGACCTTCGCGACGCTTCCCGGGATCCGCGACCCGGTCGCCAACCTGCTCACGGAGATCATCGCGACGGTCGGCCTGGTCCTGCCCGTCCTCGCCTTCGGGCTGACCAAGGGGCTCGGCGAGTCGGGCACGCAGGTGCTGGTCAGGCGCTCGTGGTCGTCGGCATCGGCCTGTCGCTCGGCGGGCCCACCGGCTACGCGATCAACCGGACCGCGGCCTCGGTCCGCGGATCGTGTACCAGCTCCTGCCGATCCCGTAAGGGCACGTCCGACTGGGGTCACGCCTTCATCGCGGTCGTCGGACCGCTGGCCAGCGGGGCGTCGGCGGGGCTGATCCGCAATCCGGCGTTCTGAGGCGAGACGTTCGGAGCCGCTCCCGGCGGCCTCCCCGTGGCCGCCTGTACGGGCCGTCTCCGCCCGGCAGGCAGCCTTCTTCCCCATGACATGACCGACTTCTTGCGAAGGGTAGCCATGCCCGACAACTCCGCGAAGTACGTCGCCGCCATCGACCAGGGAACGACCTCCAGCAGGTGCATCGTCTTCGACCAGGGCGGCGCGATCGTCGCGGTCGACCAGCGCGAGCACCGGCAGATCTTCCCCAAGCCCGGCTGGGTGGAGCACGACGCCAGCGAGATCTGGTCCAAGGTGCAGGCGGTGGTCGCCGGCGCGATCGCCAAGGCGGGCCTGCGGGCCGACCAGCTCAGCGCGCTCGGGATCACCAACCAGCGCGAGACGACGCTCCTGTGGGACCGGGCGACCGGCAAGCCCGTGCACAACGCGATCGTCTGGCAGGACACCCGGACGTCGGCGCTCTGCAAGGAACTGGGCGGCACGGACGGCCAGGACCGGTTCCGCGACCGCACCGGGCTCCCGCTGGCCAGCTACTTCTCCGGGCCGAAGGTGGCCTGGCTGCTCGACCACGTGCCGGGGCTGCGGGCGCGGGCCGAGCGGGGCGAGATCGCCTTCGGCACGATGGACTCGTGGCTGATCTGGAACCTCACCGGCGGCACCGACGGCGGCGTCCACGTCACGGACGTCACCAACGCCGGACGCACCCTGCTGATGGATCTGGAGACCCTCCAGTGGGATTCCTCGATCCTGTCGGCGATGAACGTCCCGGAGGCGGTCCTGCCGGAGATCCGTTCGTCGGCCGAGGTGTACGGCACGACGGTGGGCCGGCTCTCCGGTGTGCCGGTCGCCTCCGCCCTGGGTGACCAGCAGGCGGCCGTCTTCGGCCAGGCCTGCTACGACACGGGCACGGCGAAGAACACGTACGGCACGGGGAGCTTCCTGCTGCTCAACACGGGGGGCCGGCCGGTGCCCTCGAAGAACGGTCTGCTCACCACCATGGGGTACAAGATCGGCTCCGAGGCGCCCGTCTACTGTCTCGAGGGGTCCATCGCGATCACCGGTGCCCTCGTCCAGTGGTTCCGTGACCAGCTCGGCATCATCAAGAGCGCCGACGAGATCGAGACGCTGGCGGCGAGCGTCGACGACAACGGCGGGGCGTACATCGTGCCGGCGTTCTCCGGTCTCTACGCGCCGTACTGGCGTTCCGACGCGCGCGGTGTCGTCACGGGCCTGACCCGGTACGTCACCAAGGGCCATCTGGCGCGGGCCGTCCTGGAGGCGACGAGCTGGCAGACCCGTGAGGTCGTCGACGCGATGTACCAGGACTCCGGGGTGCGGATCACGACCCTGAAGGTGGACGGCGGCATGACGAAGAACAACCTCCTGATGCAGCACCAGGCGGACGTGCTCGGGGTGCCCGTCATCCGGCCCCGGATCTCCGAGACGACGTGTCTGGGGGCCGCGTACGCCGCCGGGCTCGCCACCGGAGTATGGAGCGACCTGGACGAGCTGAAGGCCCACTGGCGGCGGGACGTCGAGTGGTCGCCGTCGATGGCGGAGAGGGTCCGGGAGCGCGAGTACCGCAACTGGCGCAAGGCGGTGGAGAGGAGCTTCGGCTGGCACGAGGAGGACGGAGCCTGAGCCCGCGGGCGGGCACCGGCCGCGGCCCCCGCACGCGGGTACACGCGCGCGGAGGAGCGGAAAAGCGTCCTCCGCGCGCGTGCGCCGCGCAGACGGGTCAGGTCACGGCCGGCTGGCGGCGGCGGGCCGCGGTCGCCGCCGCGTGTTCGACGACGCCGATGAGGACGTTCTTCACGGAGTCCTTCTCCCGTGCGTCGCACAGGACGACGGGGACGCCGGGATCCAGGTCGAGCGCCTGGCGGACCGAGTCGGCGGGGTAACGGGAGGCCCCGTCGAAGCAGTTGACGCCCACCACGAAGGGGATGGCGCGCCGTTCGAAGTAGTCGACGGCGGCGAAGCAGTCCTCCAGGCGGCGGGTGTCGGCGAGGACGACCGCGCCGAGGGCGCCGGTGGCGAGTTCGTCCCACAGGAACCAGAAGCGGTCCTGGCCGGGCGTGCCGAAAAGGTAGAGGACCAGGTCCCGGCGGACCGTGATCCGGCCGAAGTCCATGGCCACCGTGGTGGTGTGCTTGCCCTCGACGCCCTGGGTGTCGTCGACGGGCCGGCCCGCCTCGCTGAGCAGCTCCTCCGTACGCAAGGGCTTGATCTCGCTGACCGCGCCGACGAGCGTGGTCTTGCCCACGCCGAATCCGCCGGCCACCAGGATCTTGAGCGTGACGGGCTCGACGGGGCCCCTGCCACGCTCGGAACGCCCGAAGATCATCGGTTGTCTCTCCTGCCTCACTGATGTCGCTGTGTGCGGTGCAGGGCCGCCTCAGAGGGCCCGGAGGCCGTCGATGACGTCCCGCAGAATGCTTTCGTCGGGCAGCTCCGCCGGGGGCACGGGACGGGTCACGTGCACCAGCTCGTCGTCGACCAGGTCGCCGATGAGGACGCGGACCACGCCGACGGGAAGGTCGAGTTCCGTGGCGAGTTCGGCGACCGACTGCGGGGCGTCCTGGCAGAGCCCGACGATGTCGACGTGCTCCGGCGACAGGGTCTGGTCGGCCACGGGGTCGTCGTCGCGGGACTCCGCGACGAC
>NZ_JBEXOS010000107.1:0-15995 GCF_040611655.1 Streptomyces sp. NPDC006552 | reverse complement strand
GAGTCAGTTGTACAGCTGGGCCGCGCGGCGCGCGGGCGTGGGCGCGGGTGGGGACCCCCGTCTCCCCGCGCCCCCCCCCGCGACTCGGTCCGCTGTCGTGGGACTGCCCTCAACCGCTCGGGTGTCTGCCCGCGCGGCGGCAGGGGTGGCGGGTTACGGGAGTGTGGTCCACTTCTGGTTGTTCTGGCCGTTGCAGGTCCACAGGACGACCGGGGTCCCGTTGGCGGTCCCTGCTTGTTGGACGTCCAGGCAGAGCCCGGCGTGGACGTTGCGGATCGACCCGTCGGTCTGCCTCGTCCACTTCTGGTTGTTCTGGCCGTTGCAGGGCCAGATGACGACCCGTGTGCCGTTGGTGGTGCCCTGGTCGGAGGCGTCCAGGCACTTGTCGCCGTAGACGCGGATCTCGCCTCCGGCCCAGGTGGTCCAGAGCTGGTTGGCGGCGGTGTGGCAGTCCCAGATCAGCGCCGCCGACCCGGCCGCGGTGGCGGCGCGGTCCACGTCCAGGCAGCGGCCGGACCCGGTAGCGCGCAGGCGTGCGGTGGTGGAGGCCAGCGGGCTGCCGCCGGTCATCTTGAACACGGCGACACCGTGCGCCGGGACGCTCGCCGAGATCTGCCCGGACGTGCTCGACGTGGCACCCGTCCACAGGTCGGTGAGGGTGAACGACCCTCCGGTGAGTCCGACCTGCCCGGCCGAGGCGGTGATGGTCGCGGTGCCCCCGCCCCGGTTGAACAGGCCCACGGCGACCGAACCGTCGGACAGGGGCTTGGCGAACACCTCGGTGTCGCCGTCGTCACGCACCCTGCGCCCGCCCGCGCCCAGCGGATCCTGGTTGACCGCCAGCAGACGGGGATTGCGCAGGATCGCGCTCACGTCAGCGGACATGGTGCGGATGTCGTTGCCGGCCATGAGCGGGGACGAGAGCAGCGACCACAGGGCGAAGTGGGAGCGGGACTCGGTCAGCGACAGACCGGGACGGCCGACGACCAGCATGTCGGGGTCGGTCCAGTTTCCCGGACCCGACTGCGCGGCCAGCGGCGCGGTGACGTCCAGGACGTTGCCGACACCCATCGGGTAGCTGTTGGTGTTGTTGTTCTGCCAGATGTCGAGCAGGTCCTCGGTCGTCCGCCACAAGTCGGCGACCTCACCCCAGTCGTACTTGTCGCCGGTGGGGGAGTGGAAGCTGTTGGGGTTGATGCTGTAGACGATCGGGCGGCCGGTGGCACGCAGGGCGTCTCGCATGGTCGTGAACTGTGCGATCTGCTCGTTGAGGGTGCCGCTGCCGGAACACCAGTCGTACTTGAGGTAGTCCACACCCCATGAGGCGAACGTGGCGGCGTCTTGGGCCTCGTGGCCTTTGCTGCCGGTGGAGCCGGGGTAGGTCCCCACGCCCTGGGCGCACGTCTTCTCGTTGGGCGCCTGGTAGATGCCGAACTTCAGGCCCTTGCCGTGGATGTAGTCCCCGAGCGCCTTCATGCCGCTGGGGAACTTGGTCGGGTTGGCCCGGAGGTTGCCCGCCGCGTCACGCTGCGGGTCGAACCAGCAGTCGTCGACCACGACGTACTGGTAGCCCGCGGCCTTCATGCCCGTGGACACCATCGCGTCGGCGGCCTGGCGGACCTGCGCCTCGGTGATCCCGCACCCGAAGCTGTTCCAGCTGTTCCAGCCCAGTGGCGGGGTCAGCGCCGGGCTGCCCGGCGCGGCCTGGGCGGTCGAGCCGGCGGAGGCGGTGACGCAGGCGGTGAGCGTCAGCGCGGTGGCCGTGAGGAGACGCAGTAATCGTCTGTGCAGGGAAACCATGGGGGGTTCCTTCCTGGCCCGCGTGGCTACGCGGGCCTGATGGGCCGCTCATGAGTTGGTGATCAGGTGCGCGCGGGTCAGCGCTGCAGGGTGAGCAGGGCAGGCCGGTAGGGCAGCTTCAGGTAGTCGGGGCCGTCCGATTCGGGGTCCCTGCCCTGATAGAGGAACTGCAGGTTGCACGGGTCGACGGTCATGGTCTGGTCGGGGTTGTTGCGGACCAGGTCACCGTGGCTGATGTCGTTGGTCCAGGTGGCACCGCTGTTGGCCCTGCCCGCGAAGGGGTTGCTCTCGGTGGCGGCCTGCGGGGTCCACGGACCGTTCAGGCTGGAGGCCGTGAACGAGCGAAAGAATCGCTGCTCAGTCGCACCACGAGCCTCAACGATCATGAGGTACTGGTTCTGGCCCCGGACCTTGTAGACCTCCGGCGCCTCGAACAGGTTCTTCTCCGTGTCGCTCATCACCGTCGTGTACGACGAGCCGAAGCTGCCCGGGAAGTTCCCGATCGGCATGGTCGACTTGTAGATGCTGCCCTTGTCGTTGGCGAAGAACAGGTACATGTTCTGGTCGTCGGCGATCACGGTCGGGTCGATCGGGCCGCCGACGGGGACGCTGCCGGTGAACAGCTCCTGCGGCGCGGACCAGCCGTTGGGGTTGGTGGGGTCGCTGGACGTGCGGTAGGTGAAGGGCCAGGCGGTGCCCCACCCGTTCGAGACCAACACCCATATCTTCTTGGGCGCGAAGTAGAAGAGTTTGGGTGCCACCGCGGACCCGCTGATTTTGGTCTGGCCGGCCGAAGCCATGTCCGACCAGTTCGTGAAGGGCCGGAACGTCATCGCGCCCCACGACGATCCGTCAGAGACGGTCCCGTAGACCAGGTGCTGGCCGTTGTACGTCACGGTGGTGAAGTCCTTCAGCGCGACCCACCCGTTCGACGGCTGCGCCAGTGGACCCGTCGAATTCCACCGGTACGTCGACGGAAGAGCACACGTGGTCGGCGTCCCGGACAGGCCGGTCCACTTCTGGCCGCTGCCGCCGTTGCAGTTCCAGAGCTGCACCGCCGTGCCGTTGGCCGTGGCGCCGCCGCTGACGTCCAGGCACAGCCCGGACTCCACGGCCACGATCGTGCCGTCGGCATTCGCCCGCCACCGCTGGTTGGTCCCGCCGTTGCAGGACCAGATCACCGGCCGGGTACCGGCCGTGGTGGCGTGGCCCGGTACATCCAGGCACCTGTTGCCGTACACGGTGAGCTCGTTGTCGTCCGTCAGCGTCCACTGCTGGTTGGTCCCGCCGTGGCAGTCCCAGATCTGCACGTTCGTGCCATCGGTCTGGCTGGAGCCCGGCACATCGAGGCACCGGCCGGAACCGGCGCCGCGCACGGTGCTCGTGCTGGCGGCCTGGGCGGGGTTGGCGACGAGTGTCACCGCCGAAGCGAGCAGGGTCGCGAGCACGACTGGTACGTGCCTGCGACTGAAGCCACGTCTGCGCATGGGGCCTCATTCCTTGAGTGAGCGGTTCTGTTCGTCATGTGCGTGATGCCGAACAAGGGTCGAGCGTGAGTAGACGCAAGGGGGAGAGCGGCCGTCTGCCTCCGGGGCGGAACTCACATCCTCACGATGCGCCACCGGTTGTCGGCGGTGCCGTCGTCGGCATCCTGGATGGCCAACGCGCCGACAGCGGTGGAGTTGTTCGCGATGGCGAGCAACTTGCCGCTGTGCTCGTTGCGGATCTTGTACGTCCCGTCTCCCTGGTCGAGCAGTGTCCATCGGTGGTCGGCGGTGCCGTTGTCCGACCACTGCAGGACGGTCGCCTTGTCGTCCGTGGACATGTTCAAGACGCCGAGCACCTTGCCGCTGTGGGCGTTGCGGAGGCGGAACCCGTTTCCATCGGCGATCATGTGCCAGTCGTGGTCGGCTGTGTCCGAGTCGTGCCACTGGAGGGCGCGGCCGCCGTCGGCCGTGGACATGTCCTGGATGCCCAGCACGAGACCGCTGTCCACATTGCTAAGACGGACGGTGCCGCCGGCGTTCCAGTAGACGGTGTAGTTGTGGCCGTGCGCGTCGTGGAACGGGCCCAGATCGACGGTGGAGCCGTTGGCGGTGGCGGTGAAGGCGAGTGACGTGCTGCTGGTCCGTCTGATCGAGGACGTGTTCAGCGTGGGGAGGGAACTGAGCGCGGAATCACCGTAGTTGCCGGACAGGACCACCGGACCGTAGGTGATCGCGGCGACGTTCGCGTTGTCGTTGGCCGCTCGCATGACGACCCGCATGGGCAGACGGACGGTGACCGTGTCGCCGGAGGTCCAGGAGCGGGTCAGAGTGGCGTAGCTGCCAGGCGTGGTCGCGATGTCCTGCCGCGTGCCGTTGACACTGACAGTGGCCCCCGCGGTCCAGCCCGGGATGCGCAAGCGCATCGCCCAGGTCCCGCTGACGTTGCCGGTGACCTGCAGCGTCGTGGTGTCGCTGACGGGGTAGGTCGTGGTCTGGGCGACCGTGATTCCGCGCTCCGACCAGGTGAGCACTGAGGGCACGAACAGGTTCACGATCAGTGTGTCGTCACTGCGGTAGTAGATGGAGTCCATCAGCCTGGTGTGCGTCTCCAGGCCCGTGCCCTGACAGCACCAGAACGTGCCGTAGTCGGTGCTCCAGGTGCCGCCGCCCCACGCGGGACCCACACCGCGCCGGCCGCCCGGGTTGAGCGGGGTGAAGTAGGTGACGTGGCCGTGAGGGTCGGCCGGGTTCTGCTGGCCGATCATCTGATTCAGCCACGCCCGCTCGTAGTAGTCGAACAGCGCGGCCCGGTTCGGGTCCAGCGCGAACAACTCACGCGTGAGAAGAAGCATGTTGAAGGTGTTGCAGCTTTCGCAGGTGTCCTTGTTCAGGTAGCCGGCGATGGCGTTCGGGTCGCGGAAGTGCTCCGCCTGGCTGTTGCCACCGATGGCATAGGTGTGCGAGTCGACGCAGAAGTTCCAGGCGTTGGTGGCGATGTCCCGGTAGCGGGTGGTGCCGGTCGCCTTGAACTCCCGGGCGGACCCGATCCACTTGGGCACCTGGGTGTTGGCGTGCAGTCCGCTGAGCCGGTCCTGGTTGGCCGCCAGCGGGTCGAGCGCCGCCGCGTGGTCGAACCGCCGGGCGACGGTGAGCCACCGCGCGTCGCCCGTCTGCTGGTGGAGATCGGTCAGCACGGCGTTCATGCCGCCGAACTCGGTTCCCAGCATGGCCTGCATCTGCTGACCGCTCAGCCGGCCGGTGCGCAGGTCGACCCATCCTGCCAGGGCGAGCAGCACGTCACGGGCTTGTGTGCTGCCGATGTGGCGCCATACGTCCAGCAGGCCGGCGAGGGTCTTGTGGATGGTGTAGTACGGCACGTTGCCGTTGCTCAGGGTTCGCTGTTCGAGAGCGGTGAAGTCGGACTCGGGGTAACCGGAGAGGTACCCGGCGTTGAAGCCGGCGGCGCTGTTGTTGGCCTGGCACTTGGCCAGCTCCGCAACCATGTGGGTCGCCTTGTCCCGGCAGACGGTGTCCCCGGTCACGGCGTACAGCTGTGCCCATGCCGTGAGGAAATGCCCTTGCACATGGGTACGGAAGGGGAAGTCGGGCCCGTCCCAACCGCCGTTCGGGGCAGCGCCGTTGGTGGACAGCCGGTGGTTGGCGCGGAAGTTGTACAGCAGCCGGTCGACATCGACGAACCGCAGGTAGTTCCGTGTGCGGTTCTGGTTGTCCAGCCAGCGGCTCGCGGTGAGCCGGACCTGGTCGAGCGCGAAGGGGTGCGCGGAGACCCCGACGTCGGCCCTCGCGGGAGGCACGGCCGCGTGAGCGGGGGACGCGCAGACGACGGATCCGGTGGCAGAGGCGGCGGCGGCCCCCACTGCTTGCAGCAAGCGCCGTCTGCTGACGGAGGGCGACATCGTGAACCTTTCGATGAGGCAACGCTCGTCCCGTTTCTGCGTGAACTGCGTTGACACTGCAGGTTGTTCGAAATACCGAACTGCGTACGGTACGTCGAGCAGAAGATAGGTATGGGACGTGGGTGCGTCAATGCCTCTGACGGGTTCCGTTTTCGGTGCGACTCGGGGGGACCCGGACACCGGGGTGGCGCTGCCGTCGCGCACGCTGAACTCCCTGCGAGGTCTGGTCCGTTGTGCGACGGTTCCACATCGCGGACGTGACTCACGTTCACGCCCGTGGACACTCCTTGTGTCGGCAGGAAGATCCGTCGCGCCGGTCTCGAGGCGGCCGGGGGAGGGCCCCGAGGGCGAGTTCGGCGGCTCGCGAACCTCATCGGCGAGCGGTTCGGCCGGGCCCAGGACACTGAGCTTCTTTAGCGTTGTCCCTCCAGTGTGAGGATGGCCTTGGCGATTGACGTCATGCGATTGGGGCTGCATCGGGACCTGCGGAAGATCCGCCAGGACTTCAGGCGTGAGTCGCCTCGATCGACGGGGGCTCGTGCCGCGGCCAGGGCGCGGTTGCGGGTCCTTTCGGTGGGAGTGAGTTCCTGCCAAGGCTTTGACTGGCGCTGTAGGCGTGTGCAGCGGTCACGTCGGGGAAGATGCGGTCTCTCCGGCGGCCTCGATGCCGAGCGCGTGCTCCAGCAGCCACTGCTGCGCGGGCGGCAGCTGCTCGAAGCCGTACCGCTGCGCGCCTACCCAGCGTTCGAGGTCCTCGCCCTGGACGATGACATCCCCGGCCGTGGTGGGCAGGCGCCCGCCGTCGGCCAGGTGCGCCTGCACGAGGCGCAGGCAGCGTTGCCAGCCGGTGTCCCAGGCCGGGCACCACCCGGGATCGATGTCGCCGAGCTGCCGGCGTCGTTCAGGCGGCTTCTCAAACAACCGCGACGGGACAGAACGCTCTTTCAGCTGGACTCGCGGACCACGAGTTCGTTCGGCATGATCACGGGTTTCCTGGGGCCGCCCTCGATGAGCGCCAGCAACAGGCGCACCGTCGCGGTGGCCTGGTCTGCCATGGAGCTGCGCACCGAGGTGAGCGCGGGAGTGGTGTAGGCGGCGGCCTCGATGTCGTCGAACCCGACCACGGCCACGTCGTCGGGGACCCGGCGGCCCGCCTGGTGCAGGGTGCGCAGTGCCCCGATGGCCATGAGGTCGTTGGCGGCGAACACCGCGTCGACGTCCGGGTCGTCCTCCAGGAGTTGCCGCATGGCCTCCGCGCCCGAGACCCGCGTGAAGTCGCCCAGCGCGACGATCGAGCGGCGGCCGGTGTCCCGCAGGGTCGCGCGATACCCCTCGAGCCGTTCGCGGGACTCGTACAGGTCCAGCGGCCCGGTGATCGTGGCGATCCGGCGCCTGCCCCGCTCAAGGAGGTGCCGTACGGCCAGCTCGGCACCGCCCGCGTTGTCCAGCGCCACGTACGGGACGTCCGTCGCCGCCGTGCGGTTGAAGGACGCGACGGGCAGGCCCATGCGGGCGAGCACGGTCGGCAGGGGGTCGGCGCCGTGCAGGGCGACGAGCATCACGCCGTCCACATGGCCCCCCGCCACGTAGCGCTCCACCCGGGTCCTGCTCTCGTCGGACTCGGCGAGGATCAGCACCACGCGTCTGCCGACGGCCTCCAGCTCCCGGCTGACGGTGCGTACCACGGTGGAGAACAGCGGGTCGTCGGAGACCACGCCCTTGGGCGGGTCGGACACGACCACGGCCACGGCGTCCGTGCGGCGGGTGACCAGGTTGCGCGCGGCGGCGTTCGGCACGTAGCCGAGTTCCCGCACCGCCTGCATGACGACGTCCCGGATCTCCGGCGCGACGGTGGTCTCTCCGTTGACGACCCGCGAGACGCTCGACTTGGACACGCCGGCCCGGGCGGCGACCACCGCGAGCGTGGGTCGTTTCATCGCCTTCCGATCATCGGTGCCCGGTCGTCGAGTCCAGGGAGCGTTTTCCTCTCAGGATGACGTTGGCGCGATCCGCCTGTCAACGACACCTCTCGTGCACCTGGTTGCCGGTTCCTCGCCTCAACCGGCCGGTCTCCGGCGCCGGTCGGCGGCGTAACGCGCACCACCGCAGTGGATCTCAGGAACCGCTCCCTGGCACGCGGCACGTACGTCGGGGGCGTTACGGAGCTGTTGCCAAAAGCCTTGACAGGTCACTGACAGCGGCCCATTCTCACCCCCCAGGGAGCGCTCCCTCACCCTTCCCCCAATGAGGAGTCACCCGTGCATCCCCTGCTACGTCGGTTCGGTTTACCCGCCCTGATCGCGACCGTCCTGCTCGCCCTCGTCAGCCTGCCCGCGCCCCGCGCCCACGCCGCCGAGACCCTGCTGTCGCAGGGCCGGCCCGTCGTCGCGTCGAGCACCGAGGACCCGTTCACCGCGCCGGGAGCCGTCGACGGCAACCCGGCGACGCGCTGGTCCAGCGCCTTCTCCGACCCGCAGTGGATCAGGGTCGACCTCGGGACATCGGCCCAGATCAGCCGTGTCACCCTTCAGTGGGAGGCCGCCTACGGCAAAACCTTCCGCATCCAGGTCTCGGACGACGCCGAGACCTGGTCCACCGTCCACGAGACGGCCGCCGGCACCGGCGGCACCCAGAACCTGACCCTCACGGCCACCGGCCGCTACGTCCGCATGTTCGGCACCCAGCGCGGCACTCAATACGGCTTCTCCCTCTGGGAGTTCCAGGTGTACGGCACAGCCGGCACCGGCGGGGACACCCTGCTGTCGTACGGGAAGACCGGCGCGGCTTCCTCGTCGCAGACCGACAACAACTGCTGGGAGTGCACACCGGCCCGGGCCTTCGACCGCGATCCGGCCTCCCGGTGGGCGACCAGTCCCACCACCGGCTGGACCGACCCCGGCTGGATCTCCGTCGACCTGGGCGCGACCGCGCAGATCACCAAGGTCGTCCTGCAATGGGACCCCGCCTACGCCAAGTCCTTCCAGATCCAGGTCTCGCCCAACGGCACCGAATGGACGCCGATCTACTCGACCACGTCCGGCACCGGCTTCAAACAGACCCTGGCCGTCTCCGGCACGGGACGCTACGTCCGCATGTACGGCACCGAACGCGCGACCCCTTACGGCTACTCCCTCTGGGAGTTCCAGGTGTACGGCAGCGGAGGCGCCCCCGTCCCTGCGCCGCCGCTGCCGCCGGACCCGGCGCAGCCGCCGCGGCTGGTGTGGAGCGACGAATTCGACGGAGCCGCCGGCGGCAAGCCCGACCCGGCGAAGTGGCGCGCCGACCCCGGCACCGGCCAGAACGGCGAGTTGCAGTACTACACCGACCACCAGAACGCGGCGCTCGACGGCGGCGGCCACCTCGTCATGGAGGCCCGCAAGGAAGCCAGCCCCGGCCGGGCCTGCCCGCCCGACCCGCTGACCGGCAGCACCACCTGCCAGTACACCTCGGCCCGCATGAACACCGGTGCCACCTTCCAGTTCACCTACGGACGCGTCGAGGCCCGTATCAAGGTGCCCAAGGGCAACGGGCTGTGGCCCGCCTTCTGGATGATGGGCGGCGACTTCCTCACCGGCCGGCCGTGGCCGTACAACGGCGAGGTCGACATCATGGAGATCCTCGGCAAGGACGTGAAGACCGCCTACTCGACCGTGCACGCCCCCGCCTACAACGGGGGCAACGGGATCGGCTCGCCGTACCGGCTGCCCTCGGGCGCCGACTACTCGGACGACTTCCACACCTGGGCCGCCGACTGGAACAGCAAGGGCATCGTCTTCAGCCTCGACGGACGCACCGTGTTCACCCTGGACAAGGACCAGGTGGAGCGCACGCGCGGACCCTGGATCTTCGATCACCCGCACTACATGATCCTCAACCTCGCGGTCGGCGGCGACTGGCCCGGCCCGACCGACGCGTCGACGCCGTTCCCGTCCCGGCTGCTCGTCGACTACGTGCGCGTCTACCAGTAGCGCAGCGGTCACCGGCCCCTTGCCGGCTCCGGCCCGGACGCCTCGGTTCCGGGCCGGACCGCAGCCGCACCACGCCCCTCCCCCCGCCGATGAGGAAGTGACATGCACAGACACCCCTTACACCTCCATCCCTCGTTGATCGGTGCCCTGGTGCTCATCCTGGCCGCCGCCCTCGGCATCACCCTCGGCGCCCCCGCGGCGCGGGCCGCCACCGTCACCGTCCAGGCCGAGTCCTACGCGGCACAGTCCGGCGTCGCCTCGGAGACGACCTCCGACACGGGCGGCGGGCAGAACGCCGCCTACCTCGCCGACGGCGACTGGATGCGCTTCGACCAGGTCGACCTCGGGCCCGCCGGCCGTCTGACGGTGTCGGCGCGCATCGCCGCCGCCACGGGCAGCGGGTCCGTCGAACTGCGCACCGGCTCCCTGACCGGCCCCCTGCTCGCCGTGATCCAGACCGGGCCCACCGGGGGCTGGCAGACCTGGGCGACGCGCAGCGCCGACGTCAGCACCCATCCGACCGGCGCCCAGAGCGTGTTCGCGGTGCTGCGCAGCACCACACCCGGCGATTTCGTCAACATCAACTGGTTCTCGTTCGTCAGCGGCGGCGACGAGCCCGCGCCGGGCTGGGTCGACGTCGACCAGACCAAGTGGCAGGCCCAGCTGAACCAGTTCCGGGCGATGACCCCAGCGCCGGTGCCCGCCAACGCCGTGCGCGTCCCCGAGTTCAACGCCACCTGCACCTACAGCCACTCCAAGCCGGACGACCCGATCGTCGCCCCGGGGCTGCCCGGCGCGTCCCACATGCACAGCTTCTTCGGCAACAAGAGCACCGACGCGTTCACCACGACCCAGAGCCTGCTGGGCAACACGGGCACGACCTGCGCACCCGTCAAGGACCTCTCGGCGTACTGGATCCCCACGCTCTACGAGCGCGGCAAGGCGGTCGAATCCGACGGGATGATCGTCTACTACGGGTCGCGGCTGCCCGATCCCACGGCGACCGTGCCCTTCCCGCAAGGCTTCCGCATGATCGCGGGCAACGCCAAGTTGCAGGTGGCCACCCCGGCCGGCTCGCCCAACCAGTTCTGGTGCGCCGGAGCCGGCGGCGAGACCGGCCGCAGCGCCGACGGCAACTGGCCGCTGTGCGCCCCCACCGCAAAGCTGGTTTACCAGTTGGTCTTCCCGGACTGCTGGGACGGCAAGCACCTCGACAGCCCGGACCACAAGTCGCACGTCGCCTTCGCCTACGACGGCAAGTGCAGCGGCGCCTACCCGGTCGCCATCCCCTCGGTGTCGTTCGTCATCGGCTACCCGACCAGCGGCAGCGCCGACGGGTTCAGCCTCGCGTCGGGCATGGCCTCGTCCATCCACGGCGACTTCTTCAACGCCTGGGACAACGCGGCTCTCGGGCAGCGCGTGAAGGACTGCATCGTGCAGAGCGCCAAATGCAACTCCGCCGGAACGTTCTGACCCGGCGGACGGCGGCCGCCCTGCTCCTGGGCCTGTCGGTTGCCGGCTGCACCTCGCAGCCGGCGGCCGACAGGCCCGCGCCCGCCGCCTTCAACGACACCGACACGGCATGGATCCAGTTGCTGATCCCCATGGACGAACGGGCCTCGCAGCTCATCGCCTTGGCACCCGCCCGCGCCGGCCACCCGGCCCTGGCCGGCTGGGCCAAGGAGGCGGGAAGGAGATTGAAGGACGAACTCGTCCCTCTGCGTGAGCTGTTGGATGCCTCGGGTGTTCCCGACACCCGCCCCCACGAGGGGCACAACATGCCGGGCATGGTCACGCTCGACACGGTGCGCAGGGCGAGGACGGTGACGGGGGAGAGCTTCGACCGCCTCCTCACCGAGAGTCTGCGGACCCATCTGGTCCAGGTCCGCATGCTGTGCGCGAGTGAACGCACGTCAGGAAGAGCCCAGCGGGCGAAGGACCTCGCCACCGTCATCGAAAGGAGCGCGGCTCAGCAGATCACCCGGCTCGACGCCCTGCCGGTGAGGGCCGCCACAGCATCATGACCACGACTGCCGTTCTCGGAACCGGCCACGTCGGCGGCAACCTTGCCGGCGACGGCGGGGTGTTCGGTGTCAGCCTCGCTGAAGGTGCTCGAAGATCGCGGTTAAGACCTCTGTCCGGGTCCGCTCACCAGACCGGGCAGATCACCTCTGGCAACCCCGAGGGCAGGCCGCGGCGCTCGTCGTGGATGAGGTCGTGGCTGCGGTGCAACCTCGGGATTGGACACCGGGCTTCATGCGACGAGTGACAGCGTAAGCGACAAGGTCAGTTGTTGTTCGAACTCGGCTGGTGTGAGGTAGCCGGGGGCGGAGTGGCGGCGGAGTCGGTTGCAATAGGCGAGCCAGCGGAACCGCTCCAGACGTGTCTGAGCCTTCGAGGTGAGGCGTCGCCCGTGGAGCAACTCGCGCTTCAGGCCCTGGAAGAACGATTCGGCCAGGGCGTTGGCGTAGCTCGCGGTCGGCGCCTGGCCGACCTGGTCCGCCGCTACCCGGCCTCCTACGCGGCCTTCGACTGCCTGATGGTCGCTGGCCGAGACATTCGGGGGCGCCCCTACCTGAAAGACGCGCGGCCCTTCTGGATGTACTGGAACCTCTGGGGCCCCCGCTGCAGGCCGTGCCCGCCAGTGATGACGTCGACGTCGCCCGCGTCTGGTTCGAGGTGCTGCCCGAGCAGGGCGTCGAAGGCATCGTAGCCAAGCGGGCATCTGGTACATACCGCCCGGACCGGTCGTGGCGGAAGGTCAGGCATTCCGAGGTGGTGGACGCGGAGGTCGTCGGCTACACCGGCACCCCGGCCCGCCCAAGACAGGTGGCCGTCCAGCTGCCCGACGGCCGGACCGTCCTCACACAGACCCCCCTCCGGCCCTGGTCGTGCAGGTCGCCCCGTACCTGACCGTCGCCGGATTCGGAGGGCGGGCACGCACCACGGCAGGCGACAACTACGCCGCCGTGACCGACGGCCCGATGATCGAGGTGGCAGCCGGCACCACCCGCCACGCGGTCTGCACGATGATTCGGGTCCGCGGTTAAACGGGAATCTTCACCTGGTCGCGCACCGCCTCGTCGCGGGTGGACCGGGGAGGCAGGAAGAGCCGCCGGTCGACCGGGACGCCCAGCGGCCGGCTCGCCGCACGCGGGGGCCCCAGCCGGAACCAGGGACGGCCCTGCGTCACCGGCTCGGCAGGCAGCGGGTCGCGCGGACGGAGCCCGGTCGTTCACGAACTCCGTCCGCACCGGCACTCTCACTGTGTACCCAGGGCCGCCTGGGGTTGGCGACGGTGCTATCGCTTCGCGCGTATGAGGCGACCGCACCGCCCGCCCGGACGGCGCCGGCGGTTTGTCTCAGTGACTGGTGGGTGCGTTCCAGTCGACCAGTTGGACGATGACACCGTTGGGGTCCCGGACCTGGAAGGCGCGCTCGCCCCACTCCTCGTCGGTCAGCGGCATGGTGATCGCGACGCCTTCGGAGCGAAGGCGGGCCAGCTCGCCTTCGAGGTCCTCGACGACGAAGGCGAGGATGAGGCCTGTGGCGTGCTCGTCACGCTGATCGGCCGGGAGGCTGCCCAGCCCCCGTCGCAGAAAGATGACGTTCATGCCGATGTCGTCGCGTGTCAGGGACGCGAAGCCGTCGGCTGCCATCTCCTCGCTGAACCCGAAGTGCTCGATAAGGAAGGTGCTGGATGCGCGGACATTGTTGACGTTGAGCGACACAGCGCTAGAGGTGACCTTCATGAAGAATCCTCCGGGAGACCGCAGTGAGCAAGTTCTCTGTACGCAGTACAATGTACAACGTACAGAGTAAGAATGCGAGAGGACAACCCGTGCCCACGGAACGAACCAGCTCGGGCGACCCGGCCCACACCCTGCAACTGCTGTGGCGTGACTCCTCCTCCGACCGTCGCCGAGGGCCGCGACGGGGGCTGAGCATCGACGCGGTGGTCGAGACCGCCACCGCCGTCGCAGACGCCGAAGGCCTGGAAGCGCTGACCATGCGCCGGATGGCCAAGGAACTCGGCGTCGTGCCGATGACCCTGTACACCTACGTCCCCGGCAAGGCCGAGCTCCTCGACCTCATGCTCGACGCCGCCTACGCCCGCATGCCCCGCACCGACACCACCGGACAGCCCTGGCGCCACCGCGTCACCGCCATCGCCGAGGAGAACAAGGCCCTCTTCGACCGCCACCCATGGGCCGCAGCCGTCTCCACCGTCAGGCCTCCGCTGGGGCCGGGACAGATGTCGAAGTACGAGCACGAACTGTCCGGACTCGACGGCCTCGGTCTCAGCGACGTCGAGATGGACAACTGCCTGACCTACCTGCTCACCTTCGTGCAGGCATGCGCCCGCGCCGACGCCGACGCCCGCGCCGCACAGCAAGACAGCGCCCTGAACGACCAGCAGTGGTGGGAGCTGAACGCCCCCCTCCTCACCCGGGTCCTCGACGAGAACGCCTACCCCACCGCCGTCCGCGTCGGAGCAGCCGCCGGCGCCGCACACAGCAGCGCCTACGACCCCGCCCACGCCTACTCCTTCGGCCTGCAACGCGTCCTTGACGCCTTCGCCGCCCTGATCGACCGACATGAGACAACGACTTCACCCGACACCGGCGCCCCCGAACCGCCCCCGTGAGCCTCTGGCGCCCGGGGGCCAGGACGGCCCGCACAAGGGCATAGGGCGATCGCCCACCAAAAGCCCGTAATCGCACTCGTCGGCACGAACGCACCCGCGCCACCGGACGACCGGCGCCTGTCCACCGCCTTCGCCGCCACTGCCCCGCCCGAGGCGAATCCGGGTGTGATCCGCTCGTTTTACGAGTACCACCGAGTGACCCACGGCCGACCGCTGATCAACCCGTTTCCGCAGGGCAGAGCTGCCGACGAGGGGAGTCCGAACGCGCATCACAACGGTGTGGTCGTCAGGTTCTGCCCGCGCTGGCGGTACGTCGGGGAAGACCTTGCCGTAAGAGTCAGCGTCTGACTCTTCGACGGCCAGCCCGTGGAGAACCTGTCGTGAACAGGGGCCGTCCACTCGCTGAGGTGGGCCACTCGGTGGCGGAACGCTTTGGCGGCACAGAGTTAGGCGCTACTCCGGCCCGGTGCTGCTTGACCTGAACCGCTCCGGGTCTGATAGAGGCTCGAATCCCTGAGAGGATCGAGTCACGGCACGTCCGTCCTCCTACCCGCCCGAGCTTCGTGAGCGCGCGGTGCGCATGGTCCGCGGAGATCCGCCCCAACTACCCGACCGAGTGGGCCGCGATGAAGGCGGTCGCAGCCAAGCTGGGGATCGGTGCGGCTGAGACGGTGCGGACCTGGGTCCGCAAGGCCGAAGTCGACGGCGGCAAACGGCCCGGTGTCACGTCCGAGGAGGCCGCGGAGATCACGCGGCTGCAGGCAGAGAACGCCGAGCTGCGGCGGGCCAACGAGATCCTGAAGGCGGCGTCGGCTTTCTTCGCGGCCGAGCTCGACCGGCCGTCGAAACGCTCGTAGCGTTCATCGACGCACACCGCCAGGTGTTCAGTCGAGCCGATCTGCAGGGTCCTGACCAGCCACGGACTGAAGATCGCAACGAGCACCTACTACGCCGCCAAGAACCGAACCCCCAGCCCACGGTCGATTCGCGATGCGGAGCTGAAGACGCAGATCAGCCGCGTTCACGCGGACAACTTCGGCGTCTACGGGGTGCGGAAGACCTGGCGGCAGCTGCACCGCGAAGGCATACCGGCAGCCCGCTGCACGGTGGCCCGGCTGATGCGCGACCTCGGCCTCCAGGGCGCCCGGCGCGGGAAGAAGATCCGCACCACCGTCCGCGACGACGGCAATGAGCGGGCCTCTGACCTGCTCAGGCGCGACTTCACCGCGTCCCGTCCGAACCAGCGGTGGGTGGCCGACTTCTCCTATGTGGCCACCTGGTCTGGAATCGTCTACGCCGCATTCGTCGTGGACGTGTACTCGCGGGCGATCGTCGGTTGGTCCGCGTCCACCAGCAACGGGCCAAGCTCGTACTCGATGCCCTGGATATGGCGTTGTGGCGTCGGGGCCGTGCCGGAACTCCCGCTGGGCCAGGGCTGGTGCATCACTCGGATGCGGGCAGCGAGTACACGTCTTTCGCGTTCATCGCCCACCTTCTTGAGGCCGGCATCGACGCTTCGATAGGCACCGTCGGAGACACCCTGGACAACGTCCTCATGGAGTCCCAGATCGGCCTCTACGAAACGGAGCTGATCAAACCGCGCAAGCCCTGGCACGGCCTTGCCGACGTCGAACTCGCCACCGCGGAATGGGTGGACTGGTTCAACAACCAGCGC
>NZ_JBEXOS010000106.1:0-16002 GCF_040611655.1 Streptomyces sp. NPDC006552 | reverse complement strand
GGGAACGCCGAGCCGACATTCACGAAGCGTTCCTCAAACTGGCCTGCTGCCTCATCACCCACCGACAACTCAGGTCATTGTGTTAGCCGTTCTTATTCCACACTCTCACCCGACTGACCGATACGGTCGTACCGGAGAAACGATGCCTCCACCCCGGCGCTGCGTCCATCGCCCGCCGGGGGACTTCTCGCCGGCCAATGCTCACATCGTGATGGAACTGTCCGGGTGATGGAAATCGGGTTTCCGTGAGACATGCTTCAGTGCCCAATAGCTCAGATCGCCCTCGTTGTCCTCGACTACGGCAGAAAGAGCAATGCGGCCGGCATGTGGCAGATCACGCATGTCCAGTCGTATGTCCAAATGCAGACGACTCGGCTCCCTGCTGAACTGCACCTGAGGCGGCGTGGATAGATGCACCGGCGCCCTGTTCTGGTGGTAGTCGTCGAACATGTAGAGAGCCCATTCAGTGGACGGCGAGACGTTGAGCTCGTAGTAGGCAGGAGAACTAGGCGACTTGCGCACGAACATCTCGAAGCAGGTGTGCTTCCACAGTTCGTCCATATGGCATGGTCTGCGTGTGGCCGGGATGCTTAGGTGGGAGAGGTCTGCATGCAATGTGTACTGCAGGACGAACATTCCTTGTGCCGGTTCATCCAACTGTGCATCGAGCGCCCGCACAATGCCTGGGCCGGGAGGCGTGAAGGGCCTTAGAGAGAATCTGCGCGGAAGGAGTGAGGGCATGTCTTCGCATTCCGTGTTATTTAATAACAAAACGAGTTAATCGCCCGATTTCAGTTCCTCTGCGGAATCGAGGATAGTCGCGACTGCCTCATGGCTGGGCAATATAGAACGGGTCTCCGCCTGAGCGTCGACCCTACCTTCCAAGATGTCAGCGAACCTGTCCCATTGGGCCGCCAGGGGTTCGCGACGTCCGGAGCAATCCAGGCAAGCTGAAAAATCGCCGCCGCGACTCACATCATCTTTCTGCAGGAGATGAGAGACCGGCTGGGAGTAAACCCTAACGGACTGGTGCAGCAAATCTGCCACGATGGTTCTGGACCCTTCGCGTATGGTTAGACGCCGTTCGCGGCGGGGTGAGACTCTGCTGGCGGTTAGCGCGGCGGTGCGGGACCCTGGGAATTCCAGATCAACCTCCACGGTGTCCTCACCAATCCTATCCCTGCTGCCTTTCCGTATGATGGTGGCGTTGACGACCTTCGGTACTCCCGCCGGGAATATACGCAGACTGATGTCGATATCGTGAACCAATAGATCCCATGTAACGCCAGCATGCATGCGGGCGGAGTAGCCAGAGAACCTCTGCGTCTGGACAGAACGAGGATCCTCCACGAGCGACAGCGCCTGCCGCACGGCAGGGTTAAACCTTTCGACGAACCCGCACATCAGCGGCACACCCCGTCGCAGTGCCGTGTCAATCAGTTCCCTGCTGTCGGCGAGACTCGCACACAGAGGCTTCTCCACGAAGAGCGGGATGTCTTCCGCCAGCACATCCGACGCGATTCCGCGGTGTTGGTCGGTCGAGGAAGCGATGACTACCGCGTCCACCGTGGACAGATTCCCGATCGTCGGCAGCCAATCCGCCCCGAACCGCTCTGCCAGCGCCTGCCCGCGATCCTGGGCCGGATCCACCACCGCTACCAGCTCACAGCGTGGGCTTTCGGCGAGGATCCTGCCGTGATGACTCCCCATCACGCCGGCCCCGGCTAAGAGGACCCGCGGGACACCTGGCCTGGTCATGAGCAAAAAGCCGCTCTGGTCTCGTCAATGATCCGTTCCAGGTCCGAGTCGGAGAGCCGCGGGTGAACCGGCAGAGAGAGGATCTCCTCTGTGATCCTGGATGCGACGGGAACCTCCGGCACCACCACCTGGGGGTGCTTTCTGTAGCACTCGTAGTCGAAGACGAGACGAGGATAGTGCACGCCCGTGGCAATTCCGCAGTTAGCCAACTTGGCCGCCACCTCTGCTCGCGTACAAGAGGCGTCTGCTGTGACACGGATCGTGTACTGGTGCCACACGTGGTTGTTTCCGTCTATCACGTGAGGAACCTTAAGGCCCTTAATCCCGTCCAGGCCCTTAGAAAGCTTTTTGGCGTTGTGCTGGCGGCGTTCGGAGAACTCGCTGAGGCGGATGATCTGGGATAGGCCGACCGCCGCGTGTAGGTCGGATAGTCGATAGTTTCCGCCAATATACTCGACATCGTACCGGCTGCGCATTCCCTGGTTACGCATCATGCGGGTACGCTCAGCGATCTCGTCGCTTTCAGTCGTGATGATGCCACCTTCACCGGCTGCCACATTTTTGGTCGCATAAAGAGAAAAACAACCGATTCCGAAGCTTCCCGACGGCCGCCCATGAAATGCTGCACCGATGGCCTGGGCCGCATCTTCGACAATCGCCAGTCCATGCGCCGAGGCGGTCCTTTCAATTGCTGTCATGTCTGGTGTCTGGCCGTACAGGCTCACTGGCAACAACACCTTCGTGTGTTCGTTCACCAGTTCGCCCACCAGTGCTGCGTTAATATTGAAATCATCAGCACGGATGTCTGCGAACCTGGCTGTGGCGCCGCTTGCGATGATGGCGTTCAAGGTTGCAACGAAGGTGAAGGGGGAGGTGATGACCTCGTCTCCAGCTTGCAGGTCCAAGGCCTCCAGGCTGAGGGACAGGGCCGCGGAACCGCTGTTGACCGCAATCGCGTGCTTAACGCCGACTACCTCCGCGACGGCCCGTTCCAGCTGCTCCACCATAGGGCCCTGGGATATATGCCCGGATCGTAGGGTTTCCAGGACGAGTGGTTCGGCGTCCTGGACGTCGACAGAAACCAGCGGAATCAATGAGAGCTCCATGACATGGACGGCCAGAGTGATGCGTTTTGTAGGTCGAGTAATTATGCTCGCGTGATATCTGTGACAGCCCTGTGGAAATCAGAGTTGCAGGCCAGCATCGAGTACACCTGCTTAGTTTTTGTCAGGGGATTTTGGTAATCTGGAACGTCGCCCTCCATCGTGGAGAAAGTTCCACCGGCTTCCTGGATGATGACGTGTGGGGCAACGCAGTCCCAGATACGATTGCGGCGGTGCATGGAAGCGGCGTAAACACCCTTTGCGACCATCATGCAATCGAATATGCTATTGCTCATGCGGATCCCTCGGCAGCGGAATGCGATGTTCTCCATGGTTCGGTAATCGTGTGCCGTCTCCGATGGGTGGAAATCGATACCGTAGGCGACTAGTTGCTCTGTCATGTCACCCCCAGCTTTGAGTTCGAGTTTGTTTCCGTTCACGTACGCTCCATGCCCGACCTCGGCCACGTATGTCTCGGAGAACGCCGGAAGGCTCACCCCGCCTGCTACAGGCATGCCGTTCTCAAGAACCCCGACCATGACACCAAATAGAGGACTTCCTGCGGCGAAGTTGGAAGTCCCGTCGATGGGGTCGATCACCCATGTGATGGCAGAGGTCCCCCTTACTATTCCCCATTCCTCATCGATCTCGCTGTCATGCGGGAAACGTTCATGAATGCGACTTTTGAGCCTTGTCCCGATGGCCAGATCGGCGTTCGTCACGACCTGGTTCGGATCGGCGTCCTTGATGCGGGCAGACAGGCCGCGTGGGAAAGATAGGGCTATTTCGGCTGCTTCCCGGAGCAGGGATTCCAGAAAGGTCAAGTATGCTTGCCGAGAGGGAAAATTGGTAGTGTCGGTCACCGAGAGGCACTCACAAATCTGGAGTAGTGTTCCAAAATCGGCACTTCCGGTGCGATCAGGTCGGCTGGAAAGTCACCCGGGGCGAAGAGCTTTGCCGCAGAAACCTCCGATGGATCCTGCTTTAGGTGCGACCAGTCCCGAACTGTGGCTGTGTAGGCCGCGGTCACATTGAAGACTCGATCCTTATTGGGATACTGGTAATACTGCTCCGGTCCGGAGAAGACGTTCATCAGTCTCAGCTCGTCAACTTCGAGTCCGACCTCCTCCATCACCTCTCTCCGCGCGGTCTCCTCAAGGGACTCTCCGGGATCCATGAATCCTCCCGGCAACCCCCAGCCTCCGGTATCGGCGCGCTCCAAGAGCAGAATTCGCCCGCTGAAATCCACGACAATCACGGCGGCTCCAGGAAGAATAAGTGGGCGCGTGCCCACACTCGCACGCAATTCAGAGATATAGCTCAATTCGAATCCTTTGATACCTGCACGACAGGCCACCAGGGTAACTACCCGCATACGGCGACGTATAGCGATTCGTTGTCTGCCGAATCTCCCGATTTGTATCGGGCCCTCGTGGAGAGGCCTATATCAGCCTGCCCTGGCTGACCACACCCCCTTTGAGCTGTGTGCATCCGGCGTGATGGAGGTTCGTTCGGTCGTATCGCGACCGAATATTCCGAACGTTTTTTCCTGGCCTCCTTGACAGTTCGCCCGCCCGCCTCCAATCATGAATGGACTTGCAAGGCATACCTGACCCGATGGGCTCGGTCCTCTGTACCTTGAGCCGGAGTCAGGCCGGCAGCCACTTTTCCGCACGTACGAAAAAAGGGGACACCTTCATGAGCCATGTTCAGCCCCAGGAGCTCGGGATCGAAAACATTGAATCCGAGCCGCATGTGGGCCCGAGCACTCTGAGGCGTCTGATTGCAGCATGGCCGCGACGGGCTACCATCCGCACGGACATGGCCGATTTCATGGGTTCCGAGACCGTTGCGTCGGGTCTACCGGATTATCCGGAACACCTCATTCCCTTCGCCAAGCACCCGAACTTCGTTGACGCTCCGGAGGCGTCGCGCCGGCTGGTGAACACGTTGGCGTGGCAGGCCTACAACGCCCGGGTGATCGCGGCTGAAGAGCACGTCGCTAATCCCACGTTCGCGATGCTCGCGCATGGAGTGTTCCCTGGCATCGATCGGTACGAGGCCAAGGAGGCAGTACAGCAGTCGCACATCGACGAGGTATGGCACACCTACATGCACATGACGGCAATGCAGCGTACGAAGGGGGCCCGCAGCCTAACGCTGGAGCCGGACTATTCCCATCCGGTGACGAATAAGCGTCTGTTCGAGCTCACTGCGCAGCGGAGTGAGAAATGGGAGCGGGACATCCTATTCCTGGTCTGGACGGTGGTTGGAGAACTCCACATCAACAACTTCCTGGAGTTGCTCGCACAGGACAAAACGATTCACCCCATGCATTCACTCGTGGCGCGCCTTCATGCCAGGGATGAGGCGGCGCACGGCCCTATCGTTGCTGAACTGATGAAGGACGTCTTCATCCACCTCACCAAGGAGCAGCGCGACCTATTCGCCGGTTCTATCGGGGAGGCAATCCGGGCCTTGGCGGCAGAGGACTACGAGCTATGGTCAGAGATTCTCCAGTTTGTCAGTATCCCTAGCGCTGTTGAGATCATCGCCGATACACGCAGCTTGCCGGGAACGGACATGATTTTCACCGACTTCTCCACAGTGGAGCGTCTCGTCCGCGAGTTGGAGATCGAGGATCGTGTCGATTACGACTTCACGAAGTCGGCGCGATAGCATGGTCTGTTCCCCTGAAACGCTTCAGCCACTAGAGCGTCTATGGTCCCGGGATTTCACGCTCTTCTTTGCAGGCCGAACCGTGTCGATTTTCGGCGATCAGATGCTTCTTCCAACCACGATCACGGTGGCGGTGCTGCAAGCCGGGCACGGGGTCTCGGGAGTAGGCTATGCGCTCGCCGCCTATACCGCTCCGCTGGCACTTTTTGTCATCTTCGGCGGTGTTATAGTCGACTGGTTCACTCCTGTACGCGTTATGGTCGCCGCAGACATAGCTCGGCTGATTATTCACAGCGCTCTCGTGGTGGCATTCGCGGTCGGCAGGCCCACTCTCTGGGTGGTCCTCATGCTGCTTGCGCTGAGTGGGTGCGCCTCGGCGGCCTTTCAGCCCGGTTTCGGCAGCCTCATTCCACGGATCGCCCATGACGTACAGAAGGCCAACGCGGCGATTCGAGTCGCGGAATCACTGGCGACGGTGGCCGGGCCTGCCGCGGCCGGGCTGCTTCTCGTCCTCGCGTCAGTTCCGGTTGTCATGGCGATCGACGCCGTGACGTTCGGTGTTAGCGCCGCCTGTCTGCTCGCCTTGCGGCTGCGAATCCCACATGTAGAGCGGCAGGTGTCCCTCCGGCGCGACCTCGCCCAGGGGTGGCAGGAGTTCCGAGCGCGTAGGTGGCTCTGGAGCGTAATCGTGGTCTTCATGTTCTTCCAAGTGACCGTGAACGGTCCCTTCATGACCCTCGGGCCGAGTCTCATCACCATCGAGCACGGAGAGACAGCTCTCGGTGTCATCATGTCGATGTTCGGCGTAGGCGCCGTCCTGGGTGGGCTAGTTGCCGCTCGTCTCAGGCCGCGATATCCCTTGCGGGCCGGTGCTGTCGCTCTGGCCGTCGGCGGCCCCCTTGTCATTTTGGTGGTCGCCATGCGGCTGCCCCCGCCGATACTTGCTGGCGGTTATCTCATGGACGGCGCGGCCTCCGCATTCTGGCTGGTCATGTTCCACACGAGTGTGCAGACGAAAATTCCCTCCGACGTCCTGGGAAGAGTGCACGCCTATGACGTCGCCGGATCCGTGGTCATGCGACCGGTTGGACAGGTGGTCGGCGGACTGGTAGCCCTCTCACTCGGCGCGGTACCAGTGCTGTACTTCTCCTCGGTAATGTTTTTGGTTACCGTCTGCCTGCTACTCTCCGTTCCGATGATCCGCAACCTGCCCAGGGACTGAGCGAGTCAAGAGACTGACGTGTGCTTCTCACACCAGGTCTCTCCAGGCACAGGGCTCAATCGCCGAGTTGAGCGAGCAGGACGGCACCTGAGTGCGCCAACTCATAGAGCACGCGCGGGCCTATCCGATGGCGCCGTACGAGACCCGTTGAGTAGAGCACGGCCAGATGCTGTGACACGGTGCTCGGTGCCAGGCCGGTGGAGCTAGCCAGTCCTGTGGTAGTGGCCGGTGCATGCAGCCCGCGCAGGACTGCCGCCCGCCCACGCCCAAGAATGGTTGTCAGCCTGTCTTTCTGGCGCACCTCGCCAGCGGCCCTCCTCGCGGCGCCGGCAGGGCCACGGAGAATTCCGGCATTCTGTGCCTGATAAGAGAACGCAACTGTGTCGTGCCGGGTTGAAAAGACCCTCGTGCCACGCGCGAACAGCACGGGGATGATAATCAAGTGACCATCCGTCATACACCAGTCCAAATCGGTCTGATGTGGAACGCTCAACTCCGGGCGTTCCCAACGAACCCGTCCGCCCAGCTCGCGCAGCATCATGTCTGCTCCCCCGGTAACCAGGGTGCGGCCACGTACCAGGATCTCTTCTTCCAAAGCGCCGCGCATATCGGGCCAGTAGGCCGCGATCGCAGCGCTCCAGTAGTCCCCTGTGAGCTCGGCGAATCTGTGGTGCCCTGATGCCCGCAGAACCTCCAGCTCGTCCTCGATGGAGGGTGAGGAACAGTGCGGGATTGGTGTGAGAGAGGACGACAGGCTGACCCCGCGCATTCGCATCATGCCGATCAGCTCATGGTGCAACGCGGGCGAAACCTGGCGGCGCGCGGTCGCGAGCCACTTCGCGTAAGGGTGTGGAATCTCGCTACGATACCGAATGGTCAACGCCAAGCTCGAAACGGCCTCCCACAACGGGCTGATCGCGATACGTACCCGTCCGAGGGTTAGCTCATCGACGTGTATTCGGATCATGGAGCGTCGCTCAGACCTCTATCTTGAGTGACAGGTCTTGGCACAGGGTGAGAACCGCGTTAATCCACCTAGACGGATCGCTGGGGTCAAAGCCCTGCATCGTCTCAAGTTCCCAGTACTTGTCAAAACTGAGCACCGTGGGCTTGGCCGCCCGGAAGCGGCGTGCCCTCCACTTGACCAGGTGGCTTCCGAACTGCCCTTGCTCCTCCAGCAGCGCGTCAACAGCATAGCCGAGGGCTTGCCGCGCCGAGAGCACAGCACTGTCCAGATCACCGTCTTCCAACTGCCCGAGGCTGTCCTCGATAGCCCGGTCCGCTTCGCCGAGGGACCTGGTAACGAGGATGGACTGGAAGGCGGAAACCTCTAGTTCGGCGCGCCGCCGCAGCACCCAGTCCTCTCCAAACAAAGGCTGACACGTCGCCAGCCGTCCGAGGAGCACCTCCTCCCGCGGTGGGAGCACATCCCCGCTGTTGGCGCGGACCTGGTCATAGCTGTCCCAGGAAAGCTTGGCGAGCAGCTGGTCGAACTGAGTGTCCACCCAGTAGGCGAGATCCCAGTCGCGGTTGTCGGAGTGGAAGGTGTGCCATTGAACGACCGGGGGCTCGAGAAGCACCGAAGTCTCGACGCAGTCGGGACCCCCCCACGGTTCCGTGCTTACCACGCATATGTCGAAATCGCTCTTGTTGTTGCCCCAGCCGTTGGCGGATGAGCCGACTAGAAAGGATGCCTGGCAGCTTTCGGGCACCAACTGGCGATCGATCAATGTATCCCACATTCGGGCAACGTCCACCTGCATCTGGATCTCCGTTGAAAAGAGCGACTGCGGACAACTGAAACCGACCGTCAGGCTAGCGAAACCAAGTAACAGTGCACAACGATTCGGCACAGACCGAATCGACCCTATACGGACCACCGTTCGCCACAGGGCGGGTTCATGGGCAGCCGGGGACGCACTTCGCGGGATCGGGTCTGTACGGCGAACGGTGGGACTCGGCTGAAAGTTGTCTACCGGCGACTGGTGGTGGGTGGACGCACTTCAGTGCGACCTGTTCCGACCCCGCTGGTGATTTAAAGGGTGTCTCACGTGGCAAGTTTCGCGAGCCTCTTATAGCAGGTCAGGGCAGCGGCCAGACCGAGGAAGGCGAGGAAGTGCGAGCCCTTTCGTTCGTATCGGATGGTCAGGCGGCGGTAGCCGAAGAGCCAAGCGATGGACCGCTCGATCTTCCAGCGGTGCCGACCAAGGCGTTCGCCAGACTCGATGCTGGCCGCGCGATGCGCGCGACGAGCCCACGCTCGCGTAGCCAGCTGAGGTGTTCGGCGGAGAAGTACGCTGTGTCCGCACGGAGTTTGACGGGCCGGCGCAGCCGTGGCCCCCGGTGCGGGACCGGACGGCGGGGATGCCGCGGATGAGCGGCTTGAGGGCGAGAACTGTCGTGCATGTTCGCACCTGACACGGCGACGGCGAGCGGGATGCCCTGGGCATCGGACAGCACGTGCAGTTTGCTGCCCTTCTTGCCGCGATCGACCGGGTTCGGCCCCGTCAGCGATCCCCCCTTTGGCGCGGACGGAGGCTGCGTCGACGATCGCCGAGGTCCAGTCCACCTCGCCCCGGATCCCGAGTTCGTCCAGCACCCCCCGATGCAACCGACGCCACAGGCCGATCTCGGTCCATACCGTGAAGCGGCGATGCGCGGTGGCGGAGGACGTGCCGAACGGCGGCGGCAGATGCCGCCAGGCACAGCCGCTGGTCAGCACGTACACCACTGCGGTGAACACGGCCCGCCCGTCACGCGGAGTGGTCCCGCCAGCTTGCGGTCGAGCCGCGAACGACGGCAGCAACGGGGCAACCAGCTCCCAGAGTTCATCAGGAACCAGACGCTGCGACAGATCAGCACTCATGGCAGGCATCATGCCGCTCGAACATCAAGTCACATGGGACAGCCCTCTACGCCTTGACTGGCGAGGCCGCTCTGGCGGCCTGCTCGATCTTGGCGCAGTAGGCGGTGCGGGCGTCCTCATCGATCTGCATCTCGTGTTCGGGGCGCATCCCGATTCGGCCGTCGACGCCTTCGCGCAGGATGTCGGCGTGCCCCGCATGCCGGTTTGTCTCGCCGAGGACGTGGACCAGGATGGCGAACAGGTTCGTGTTGGGATAGGGCTCCGGCCACCACGGCACGTGGCCGGGGGCATCGAGGGCAAGCTCGTCGATCGTCGCGTCTGAGTGTTCCCACGTGCGTCGGTAGGACTCGATGATCTGATCGCGCGCCTCGTCCTCAGCCGCCCACAGATCGCTGCCGTCATGGTCCTGCCACCGGGGCAGCGGTTCCGGAGCCGGCCGGTCGAAGACCTCGCTGAAGTACCTGGCCTCGACGCTGGCCACGTGTTTGACCAGGCCGAGGAGGTTGGTTCCAGTCACCGTCAAAGGTCGGCGGGCGTCATATTCGGACAGGCCGTCGAGTTTCCAGAGCAGCGCCTCGCGGTCCCGCCGCAGCCTCCCGTGCAGGCTGTCCTTCGCGAATTCATCGATCATGCGGCTTGAGCCTGCCATGGGTTACTCGTGGCCTCAAGATCCCGTACGTGCACCGCAAAGACCGGCAGAGCCGAAGCCTGGCCATGGCCACTGCCCTGAGCTACTCAAGAAGCTCGTGGAACCTGCCACGTGGGACAACCTCTTACTAAGCTTTTTTTGACCGCTCTGGTCGAGGTCGGCACTCAGGCGGTGCTCGATGCGGAGGTGGAGGGCTTACGCACCGGCTAGTTCACCTTGGTCGCCCGTCTGGTCCGCTCGTGCGAGCCCGGTCATCTGGTTTTGCCCGACCGGGAGCTCCTCGGGGTTCCGCTGTGGCGGTCGTTCACCGCAACCGGGTGCCGTCTGCTGTGGCGGGTGCCCGCGAACCGGGTACTGCCGGTGCAGCAGCGCCTGGCGACGGCTCCTGGCTGTCCCGGATCCACGCACAGAGTGATGGAAGGAAGAAGCATCCGGTGCGTGTCCGCGTGATCGTCTACCGGCTGGCGGGTGTGCCTGCGGCCGACCCGCAGGAGCACCGACTGGTGACAGATCTGCTGGACGGCGAGGGGTATCCGCCCGCGAACTGGCCGCGTTGTGTTGCGAACGCTGGGAGATCGCGTACGTGCTCGGTGAGATCAAGACCTATCAGCGAGGTCCTGGCGTGGTGCTGGCCAGCAGGACTCCTGATGACGTGCGGCAGCAGATCTGGGCATATCTCCTAGTCCACCATGCTCTTCGCAAGCTGATGCCAGATCTGCGACCGTCAAAGGTGTCGATCCCGACCGGAACGCCTTCATCGTCACCCTGCCTGCTGCCCGGCGCGGTGTCACCACAATGCCGGGCATTTTCCCCCGGAGCTGCTGGTCACGGCACCGGCCCGGCTCCGGGACGATTTCTGGCCCGCTTGTTGCCTCAGCGTCGCCTCCGCAGTCAACCCGTGTCGTCGAACGCAAGATGCCCACCTACCGGCTCAAACGCGCAGGGGCCTTGACCCCGAGGCGGGAGTGCCGGCGTCCCGTGTTGTATCGGGTCAGCCAGCAGAAGGCGTCAAGTCGTGCCGCATACTCGTTCGGCCGGCCTTTGCGGCCCTTGAGCGTCCCTCTTGAAGGCGGGGGTGCAGCTTTCCGCAGCAGCATTGTCCGCGCGGGACTCCGATCGCTCCCATGCTCTGCCGGATCCCTGCGGGCCTGCAGATCTCAGCGAAGGCCCTGCTCGTATATTGAGCGGATTCAACTGGTCGTTGCAACACCGCTCCGGCCACCGCGGGTCCGCTCGGCCGCCGCGAGGGCATCGATGACGAGCTCGGTTCGCATGTGATCGGCGATCGCCCGCCCGACCAGACGGCGTAAGCCGAAATCGACGACGTATGCGAGGTAGAGCGGCATTCACGCCTTTGACCGGCAGTATGTGATGTCGTCGGCGTACTTGGTGTTCACCGTGGCCGCGGTGAAGTCACGGCGGGTCAGATCCGGCGCCTTCGACGCCGCCTGGTCCGCGATGCTGGTGCGGTGCTGGCGGCGCTGGCGGACCCCCTTGATGCCGACGGTCTGCATGTCCTCGCGACCCGCTTGTGGTTGACCACCCGGCCGCCCTCGTCACGGAGCTCGGCGGTGATCTCGGGGGCCATAGGTGCCGTCGGAGTCCTGATGGGTCTTGCTTATCCGGGCTGCAAGCCCGGCCTCGACCAACTGCCGGGCCGCCCTTGCGGCCGCGGTGCGGCGCCATTAGTAGGAACTCGAGCGAGAGAGGCCGAGGATGTTGCAGTGCCGCTTCGCGCCGTGCCGGCGCTGGTGGTCGTCAACGAACTGACAGCGGTCACCAGCGCGTCTCCGTCGCGAAATACCGGGCCGCCTTGCGGAGAATGTCACGTCCCTCCTCCAGCTCACGGTTCTTTCGGGCCGCGGCCAACCCTGCCTGAACGTCGTCGCCACCGGCGTGCGCAGCGGATAGCGCTCTGACCGGGATGGTTCGCCGGGTAGGTGGTCGTGACGGTTGGGTGTGCGGCGCCATCGATCATTGGGGGCGTGGTGGCAGAACCTGTCCGTGTGCGCAGGCTGACCGACCAGGAAGCGCAGAAGCTGCAGCAGATCGTGCGCCGCGGCAGCACCAGTTCGGTGCGCTACCGACGATGCTGCTGGCCTCGGCTGGCGGGAACCGGGTCCCGGTGATCACACAGCTGGTCCAGCCGATGAGGACACCGTCAGGGACGTGATCCACCGCTACAACGAGATCGGCCTGGCCTGTCTGGATCCTCGTTGGGCGGCCGTCCCCGCCTGCTCAGCCCTGACGACGAGGACTTCGTCCTCCAGACGGCCACCACCCGCCCGATCAAGCTCGGCCAGCCCTTCACCCGCTGGTCCATTCGCAAACTCGCCGCCTACCTGCGCAAAGTCCACGGCCGCGCCATCCGCATCGGACGCGAGGCATTACGTTGCCTGCTCACCCGCCGCGGCATCACCTTCCAGCGCACCAAGACCTGGAAGGAGTCCCCGGACCCTGACCGCGACACCAAGCTCGACCGCATCGAGCACGTCCTGGAGCGCTTCCCGGACCGTGTGTTCGCGTTCGACGAGTTCGGCCCGCTCGGCATCCGCCCCTCTGGCGGCTCGTCCTGGGCCCCTGCAGGTCCCCCCCGAGCGGTACCCCGCGACCTACCACCGCACCCACGGCGTGAGGTACTTGCACGGCTGCTACTCGATCGGCGACGACACCCTGTGGGGCGTCAACCGCCGCAAGAAGGGGGCCGCGAACACCCTGGCCGCACTCAGGTCGATCCGCGTGGCCCGCCCGGACGGCGCCCCGATCTACGTGATCCTGGACAACCTCTCCGCGCACAAGGGCGAGACAATGTGGCGCTGGGCCAGGAGGAACCGCCTGGAGCTGTGCTTCACCCCGACCTACGCTTCCTGGGCCAACCCGATCGAGGCCCGCTTCGGGCCACTGCGACAGTTCACCGTCGCCAACTCGAACCACCGCAACCACACCGTCCAGACCAGGGCCCTGCACGGCTACCTACGCTGGCGCAACAAGAACGCACGACACCCCGACGTCCTCAACGCCCAACGACGTGAACGCGCCCGTATCCGCAGTGAGAAGGGCATCCACTGGGGAGGACGGCTGGCGAAAGTCGCGTGACCCTCCGAGCGGCACCAACGACACTGACGCCATGACCATTGATCGTGTGGCGCTTCAGGCCAGCTGGAACCGCACCCATGGCCACCTCAAAGCCGCCAGGGAACACCTGACGGGCCTGCCGGGCATCGACCTCCCAGCGACGCTGGAGTTCCTGCAGCACAACGAGCTGGGACTTGCCTTCTACTGCCTGATCGATCTCGGAGACGACCTCGACCCGCCGCTCTCCTTCTGGCAGCACCTGGACCAGGCGGCTCGTGAGATGCGCCTCTACAGCGAAGCGCTGCACAAGCCCCACCTCACGGCCGCCGACCTCTGCCGCCGTCACCTCGCCGCCGCAACCGAGCACGAGTGACCCGCCAACCCGGCGAACCTTCCCGGTCAGAGCACTAGCTACAACCGTCAAGATTTTGCGGCCCGAACTGCCGCAGGTACGCAGACGGAGTCAGGCCCGTCTCATTGCGAATCTCTGCACGCAGCTTGTCCACCGAACCTAGCCCGCTGCGAAACGCAACCGTCTCAAAATTGATCTCCCCTAGCTCGATCAGTCGACAGGCCAACGCAACCCTCTCCTGCCTAAGCCAGGCCAGCGGTGTTGTGCCCAGCTCCGTCCGGAAGCGTCGGCGGAGCGTTGCCTGGCTGACTGCGGCGCGCTGTGCGATATCTGCCACTCTGAGAGGCTGATCCAAGTGTTCTCGAGCCCAGTTCAGCGCCTGCACCAAAGGACCATCGGGAAGGTTCGGTGTCGCGCGCTCGACAAATTGCTGCTGCCCACCGACGCGGTGTGGCGCGAAGAGAAGTTGCCGACTCAAGGAGTTGGCAACCGCTGGTCCGTAGTCGAGCCGGACGAGGTGCAGGGCAAGGTCGATGGTGGCTGAGCTACCTGCAGAAGTGAGGATGTCACCATCGTCAACGAGCAAAGCATCTGGGTCTAGGCGCACTGAAGGGAAGCCTCGGCGGAAATCCTCCATCCATAGCCAGTGCGCAGAGGCCCTGCGTCCCTCAAGCACCCCGGCCTCGGCCAAGGTGATGACTCCGTTGGAGAGGCCCACGAGGCGCACCCCGCGTGCATGCACCCGCTGGATCGCTCTGGAGACGGCACTGCCGTGCGGCTCTACCTTCGTGGCCGCGGTGGCGACCACCAGAGTATGTGCCTGGTCGGCTACTGACAGGCTGGTGATCCCGTTCAGCCTGACGGGCCCGTCCCATACTCGTGGTGGATGGGTGGGTGAACAAAGCACCAGATCGTAGAGGCTTCTGCTGGTTCCTGGGTTCTGAGCACTGAGAATCTCGCTTGCACAGGCGAGCTCGAAGGGGCTCGTGTCTTCATCCACAATCACCACGACTCGGTGTCGTTCAGCGAGAGCGTTCTCCCTTTCAGGGTTGTTAGGCATACCAAGGACCTCTTGTCATGGACGACGGAACGAGCCTGGCAGCTCGTGTGATGGGGTGCGTTTCCACGCAAATTGAGGCATCGAGTGCGATAGCGCCTGAAGCCGCGGTGCATCGCCCACCGGCGCCACCAACGCAGCGCACCGAGGACCCCTGGCGTCCGACTCCCCGAACTCCACGCGGGCTGCTCGACTTCCTCCCTGTCAGTCCGAGCGGCTTCTTCCAGCGCTCGCAGTCCGTCCAGCACACTGCTAAGTGTGTCTGCAGGCTTTCCGGTCTCCGCAGAGGCCGGCCCCGGAGGGGGACCACGCTCTTCTGTCTGACCCCGCCCTGACCGGGCATGTCCCTGCAGCAACTGAGCGATCTCACCAGCACTTTGTCCCTCCACGGCGACGTCAAGCGCGGCCGCCCGCCCCGGCTCGCCTTCCCCCCCACCACCAGGTCCTGGCAGCCATCCTTCACCTGCGGGATGCCCTGGCCGCGGAACCCCTCGCCGTACTGTTCGACAGCAGTCGGACCGCCATGCACCGCACCCTGCTGAGGATCAGGAAGCTGGTGAAGGCGCACAGCATCGTCATCCCACCGGCGGCCACTCCACCCTCCACCCTCCGCCCTCCACCCTCCGCTCTCCACCCTCCGCCTCGGGTTCGAGCCCTGCGCAGTGACCCCAACAGCTTGATCAAGACCACGTGTTAATCATCTGCAGTCCTTAGATGAGATGTCCCCTCTCCCGGCAGCTTCATCGATCGCGCGCGATCTCGCTGTACGTCCGGCGCTATTCCGCTGGCTTCTGCGGTGGCGAGCATGAACTGATCCAGTCAGTCGGCCGCTGACCCATGTCCGGCATTTAGGCCGGTTTTCACCAGAATCCTCTTTTCTGTGCAGAATAAGGAACCTGATGCTCCTGCTTGCATGCAGTGAGTTCCCCCGAGCTGGTATCCGGCACTCTCAAGGCCCAAGCATGCGTGAGTCTAACGTCCAAGCAGCGAACCCATCAGGTCCGATGGGTACTTAGAACGGCTAACACAATGAGGTGCATCGTCCCTGGCAGCCGTGCCTGACCGGGTAGTTGAGCGTTGGCCAGGCTGTGGGAACTTCACCGTGGATCGTGCCGGACGACTTGTGGGAGCGGATCGAGCCGCTGTTGCCGAAGAAGGAGCGGCGGTTCCGGTACCCCGGTCGCCTGCCGGTCCCGGACCGCCAGGTGTTGTGCGGGATCCTGTACGTCCTGCACACCGAC
>NZ_JBEXOS010000105.1:0-16173 GCF_040611655.1 Streptomyces sp. NPDC006552 | reverse complement strand
TGGAGTCCCTGCCGGGCGTGGGCAAGGTCCGCGCCAAGCAGATCATGGAGCGGCTCGGGATCTCCGAATCCCGCCGGGTGCGCGGTCTCGGCTCCGATGGCGTGCGGGAAGCGGAAGAACCCGTGCGGGTCCACGGCCCGCTTCACGCGCCGCAGCCGCGGCAGATTGCCGCCGTAGTACGCGTCGGCCCAGTCGGCCAGGCCCGGGTCCGGATAGTTCACGTACGTACGGCCGTTGGAGTACGGGTCCATCGCCGCGAACGCGCCGTCGGACCAGGCGAGCGCCGCGGCCAGCTCCTCGCCCGGCGGCACCGGCGTGCCCAGGCCGACCGAGAAGACCGCGAACAGCTCCGCGTCGCGGTGGACGTAGGCGGTGTCGCCCGGCGCCACGTCATTGGCGTTGCCGCCGAGCGAGAGCACCCCGAGGTAGCGGTACTGCCCTGCCCGCCGGTCCCGGTCGAAGGCCGCCAGCATGTCCGCGATGCCGTCTGCCGGAACGGTCCGGGCGAACATCCGGCTGCGGTGCTTGATCCACGTGGTGCGCGGCAACAGCGCCTCCGGATTGCTGCCGGTGACGTGGCACTGGTCGAGCGCGTCGTTCTCGCAGCCGAACAGCCGCATCATCGCCTTGTCGTAGGCCCGGTCGGCGACCACCTCGGTGACCGGCCGGCTGCCCGCGGCGGCGTACAACTGCGCGAGCAGCGCGTCCAGTTCGGATCGCTCGCCGAAGTGCGCGCCGGAGACCAGCACGACGGGCACCGCGCCCGGCCTCGCGTCCTGCAACAGCGCCCCGGCCCGCGGCGCGAGGTGCGCGGGCGCGGTGTGCGCCCACTGCTGCCACGCGCCGAGCACCCGCTCCGCCTGCTCCCACGGCCAGGTCAGGTCGAAGGTCACCACGTGCGGCTCGCGCGTGGGCGCGAGTTCGAAGTCGGTGACGACGCCGAAGTTGCCGCCGCCTCCGCCGCGCAGCGCCCACAGCAGATCGGGGTGGTCGGTCCGCGACGCGGTCACCGTGCGGCCGTCGGCGAGGACCACGCGGGCCGAGACGAGACGGTCGCTGGCGGGACCGTACTTGCGGAACTGCCAGCCCATCCCGCCGCCGGTCACGAAGCCGCCGGGACACACCGTCGGACAGAACCCGGCGGGCACCCCCAGGCCGTGCGGGGCCAGCGCGCCGAGCACGTCGACCGCCTGAGCCCCCGGCCCGATCCGCACCGTCGGGCCCGTCACCCGCACCCGGTCCATCCGGGACAGGTCGATGACGACGCCCTCGGACGTCGACCAGCCGGTGAAGCTGTGCCCGCCGCTGCGCACCGCTGAGGCCAGCCCGTGGTGCTGGGCGAAGGCGAGGGTGGCCGCCACGTCGGCGGAGGTCTCGCAGTACACCACGCCCTGCGGCGCGACGTGGTCGAACTGGGCCGACGCCAGCTGCCTGGCACGGGCGTACGGTGCGTCGCCGGGCAGGACCACGTCGCCGCGGACCGCCTTGCCCAGCTGCTCCCACTTGGTGCGGCCGCTGCCGCCGGCGCGCGGGGTGCGGGCCTGCACGGCGGCGGCCCCCGCGCCGGTGAGACCGGCCGCGGTCGCCACGGCCGTGGCTCCGCCGCCGAGCAGGCGCCTCCTGTTGATCATGTGGTTTCCCCTCGGGTGGTGGATGGTCACGCGGTGGACGTCACGGGCGGGGTGGCCCGGGCCGGGGCGCCGGTACGCAGCGCGGCGCGGCGCAGCTTCCCGGTGCTGCTGTAGGGCAGTTCGGTGACGAACTCGATCTGCCGCGGGTACTTGTAGGGCGCGATCTCCCGCTTGGCGAAGTCCTGGAGTTCGCGGGCGAGCGCGGGTCCCGGGCAGGCGCCCGGCGCGGTCCGCACGAACGCCTTGACGACGGTGCCGCGGGCGGGATCGGGCGCGCCGACCACCCCGCACTCGGCGACGGCCGGATGGCGCAGCAGGGCCTGTTCGACCTCGGGCGCCGCGATGTTGTAGCCGGCGGAGACGATCATGTCGTCGGCGCGGGCCTGGTACCAGAAGTAGCCGTCGCCGTCGCGGACGTAGACGTCACCGGTGAGGTTCCAGCCGTCCCGCACCTGACGGCGCTGGCGCGGGTCGGCGAGGTAGCGGCAGCCGGTCGGCCCCTGCACGGCGAGCCGCCCCGGCACCCCGTCGGGCACGTCGCGGCCGTCGTCGTCGACGATCCGGGCCCGGAACCCGGGCACCACCCGGCCGGTCGAGCCGGGCCGGATGTCGTGGCCGGCCGCCGCGATGAACACGTGCAGCATCTCGGTGGAGCCGAGGCCGTCGACGATGCGCAGCCCGGTCGCGGCATGGAAGTCGCGCCAGGTCCGCTCGCCGAGCGCCTCGCCCGCCGAGACGCACAGCCGCAGGCCCGCCAGGTCGTAGCGGCCCAGCTCGGGCAGGACGGCGCGGTACGCGGTCGGCGCGGTGAACAGCACGCTCACCCCGAGGGGGCGGACGGCCGCGAACAGCGCCCGCGGGCCCGCGTCCTCCAGCAGTACGGCCCGGGCCCGGGCCCGCAGCGGGAAGACGACCAGGCCGCCCAGACCGAAGGTGAAGGCCAGCGGCGGGCTGCCCGCGAACACGTCGTCGGGGCGCGGGCGCAGCACCTGCCGGGAGAAGGTGTCCGCGATCGCCAGGACGTCACGGTGGAAGTGGGCGGTGGCCTTGGGCTCGCCGCTGGTGCCCGAGGTGAAGGCGATCAGGGCCACGTCGTCGGCGGCGGTGCGCAGCACCGGCGCCGGGTCGGCGCCCTCGGCCCTGCGGCCCAGCTCACCACCGTCGCCGGGCCGGTAGGTCAGCACCGGCCGGCCCGTGGCGGCGGCGGTGAGCGCGTCGGCGTACCGCTCGTCGCACAGGGAGAACCGGATCCGGGCGCGGCGCGCGAGGTCGCCCAGCTCACCCGCGCGCAGCATCGGCACGGTGCTCACCGCGATCCCGCCCACCCGCAGCACGGCCAGCCAACAGGCGGCGAGCCAAGGGGAGTTGGGTCCGCGCAGCAGCACGCGGTTGCCGGGGACGAGTCCCAGGTCCCGGACGAGGACGGTGCCGATACGGGCCACCAGGTCCAGGGTCTGCGCGTAGCTCCAGGTGGCGCCGGCGGCATCGGTCAGACAGGGCCGCTCGCCCGCACCGTCGGCGACGGCCGCGTCGAGCAGCTCGGCGGCGCAGTTGAGCCGCCGCGGATAGCGCACCTCGGGCAGGTCGAAGCGGAACGCGGGCCATTCGGCGGCCGGCGGCAGGCTGTCGCGGGCGAACGTGTCGCGGTACGCGGACGCGGAGAGCGGCGCACCGGCCGCATCCGCGGCCGGCGCCGGCGGTGACGGGGAAAGCGGGGGAGAGGGCGGGGACAGTGGCTGCATGGGCTCCTCCGGCGGCCGCCCGGGGCGGCCGTAGGGGACAGGGCTCAGTGGCCCGCGGATGGACCGGCGGTCGCCACACACGTCAGGCGCGCGACACAGACCAGGCGCCCCCGCTCGTCGGTGACGTCGATGGAGTACGTCGCCTGGGTACGGCCCAGGCGCAGGGCGGTGGCGACACCGGTGACCCGGCCGCCCGTGACGGGCCGCAGATGCGTGGCGCTCAGCTCCGTACCGGCCGCCGCGCCCGGCGCGAAGTGCAGGCAGGCGCCGACCGACGCGAGGGTCTCGGCGAGCACGCACGAGGCGCCGCCGTGCAGCATCCCGAACGGCTGCCGGTTGCCGTCGACCGGCATGCTCCCCTCGACGCGGCCGGGCGCCGCCGAGGTCACCTCGATGCCCAGCCGCCGCTCCAGCTCCGACACCGGGACCGGTGCGAGCGCCGCCTCAGCCATGGACGCCCTCCGCGAGCAGGCGGACCAGCTCCGCGCGGCGGACCTTCTCCGTCGCGGTGCGCGGCAGGGTCCCGTAGGGCAGCTGGCGCACCGGGGCGAGCCCGGGCAGCCCCGCGGTGGCCGCCTCCCAGCGTCCGGGCGCCAGCGGCGCGTCGTCGCGGGTGCACACCACCGGTACCGCCGAGCCGTCCGCGCCCGCGACGACGACCACCTCGCGCAGCTCCGGCAGGCGCTCCATCAGCCGGTCCTCCAGGTCGAGGCTGGAGCCGACGGACTCGATGTGGTCGACCGCCCGGTCCAGCAGATGCAGCCGGCCCAGCGCGTCCCGGTGCCCCAGATCGCCCATCCGCCACCAGCCGCCGTTGAGCTGGGCGCGGAAGCGCTCGTCCTCCCCGAGATAGGTGAGGGCGCGGGTACGGCTGCGCACCTCGACATGGCCGTCGACACCGCGCTTGACCCGGCGCCCCGCCGCGTCGGTGACCCGCATCCGGATCACCCCCGGCAGCGGCCGCCCGACACTGCGCCCGCCCGCCTTGACGGCGGTGCGCAGGGTGACGGACGAACCGGCAACCGGCCCGGTCTCGGTCTGCCCGTACAGCTGGATGAAGCGGGGCTTGGCGCGCCGCGAGGCGCCGAGCAGCGTCTGCACGGTCCGCGGATGCATGGCGTCGAACGTCGCCGCGAAGATCCGCACATCGGCCAGCGGGTCCCCGGGAGCGTCGGCCAGCACCTCCCAGTCCACGAACGTGTTGGGCTGGGTCTCCAGCACCCCGGGCCGGTACGCGGCGAAGAGCGGGCCCACGGTGGCGGGGTCCGGGTCGACGGCCACCAGCAGCGGATTGCCGTGCGCCACCGCGAGCTCCACCGCGGTGTAGAAGCGGGCGTGCACGAAGCTCATGCACAGCGCGACGGACTCCTTGGCGTAGATGCGCGAGGCGACCAGCTTCTGCAGCCGCACCCGGTGCCACAGCGCGTCCGCGGTCTGCACCACCAGCTTCGGCAGCCCCGTGGTGCCCGACGTGTGGGTGATCAGCGCCGGCGCGCGACGCCCGGGCACCGAGGGATCGGGCACCGGCGCGGCCGCGTGGTCGGCCAGCAGCTCGGTGCCGGGCAGCCGCTCACCTGCGCTCAGCAGCACCCGGCGGGCGGCGGACGGCTCGACGCCGGACTCGCGCAGCTTGTCCGCGTCGCTGACCAGCCACGGCGTGCCGAGCCGGCCCAGCAACCGGGTGACCGTCTCTCCGTCCAGCATCGGCGACAGCAGCGCGGGCACCGCGCCGATGCGCTGGATCGCCGCCGCGAGAAGCGCGATGTCGAAGTTGTTGGTCTTGTGGACGGCGACCCGGTCCCCGCCACGCACCCCGGCCGCCTTCAGCCGGGCCGACAACGTCCGCACATGCAACGCCACTTGACGTAGCGTCAGCTGCGTACCGTCCTGCGGAGCCAGCTGCAGCGGCGCATCCAGCACCACCGGCGCATGCGGGTGACGTGCCGCCGCCCGCTCGAACATCAAGCCTATGTAGAAGCCATACCTGCTGCTCACGAAATGCCGCCCCTCTCACCTCGCTGTCCTGACGGCGGCCCACTCTGGTGCGCGCGGCGCCTCGCACCCGGCGCCGTGACACCTTGCTGACACCGCCCGGCACGGGCACGGCAGGTTGCTGTCCCCACCCGCCGGGCCCGGCCCCGCGCCGCCCTACGGTGCTGACACCCGCACCCAAGGAGACCGCTGGTGGGACAGGTGGCAGACAACGACTTCCCGGCGCCCGAGCCGCCCGGGCACGAGGAACTCGTGCAGGAGATCGAGGCGGCCGGGCACCACGCCGCACCACGCCCGGCACGGCGACAGCAACAGCCGGCGCCCGAGGACACACACGAACTGAACGCCCGGTTCGAGGCGCTGATCGCCGCCGACCAGAAGATCGAACCGCGCGACTGGATGCCCGAGGGCTACCGGGCGACCCTGCTGCGCCAACTCGCCCAGCACGCCAACTCCGAGGTCGTCGGCATGCAGCCGGAGGCCCAATGGATCAGCCGCGCCCCCTCGCTGCGACGCAAGGCGATCCTGCTCGCCAAGGTCCAGGACGAGGCCGGGCACGGCCTGTACCTGTACGCGGCCGCCGAGACCCTCGGCGTGGACCGCGCGCGGTTCCTCGACGACCTCGACGCCGGACGCCAGAAATACCTGTCGTTCATCAACTACCCGACCCTGACCTGGGCCGACACCGGCGCCCTCGCCTGGCTCACCGACGGCGCGGCCATCGTCAACCAGGTCCCGCTGTGCCGCTCCTCCTACGGGCCCTACGCCCGCGCCATGGTCCGCGTGTGCAAGGAGGAGTCCTTCCACCACCGCCAGGGCTTCGACGCGCTGTGGGCCCTCACCCACGGCACCGACGCCCAGCGCGCCATGGCCCAGGACGCCGTCGACCGCTGGTGGTATCCGGCCCTCGCCATGTTCGGGCCGCCCACCCGCGAGTCCGTCCACACCGAGGCCTCGATGCGCTGGCGCATCAAACGGTTCACCAACGACGAACTGCGCCAGCGCTTCGTCGACATCTGCGTCCCCCAGGCCGAGGCGCTCGGCCTGCGCCCGCCCGACCCGGACCTGCGCTGGAACGAGGAGCGCGGCCACTACGACTTCACCGAACCCGACTACGACGAACTGCGCCGCGTCATCAAGGGCGACGGCCCCGCCAACCGGCAGCGCATCGCCCACCGCCGCCGCGCCCACGCGGAAGGCGCCTGGGTACGCGAAGCCGCCGCCGCCCACGCCGCCAGACGCCGCGCCCGTGCCGCACAGACGGAGGTACCCGCCGCATGAGCACCCCGGACACCGCCCCGTGGCCGCTGTGGGAGGTCTTCGTCCGCTCCCGCCGGGGCCTCGCCCACATCCACGCGGGCAGCCTGCACGCCCCCGACGAGGTACTGGCCCTGCGCAACGCCCGCGACCTGTACACGCGGCGCGGCGAAGGCATCTCCCTGTGGGTGGTGCCCGCGACCGCGATCACCGCCACCAGCCCCGACGAACGCGACCCCTTCTTCGACCCGGCCGCCGACAAGACCTACCGCCACCCCACCTTCTTCGAACTCCCCGAAGGGGTGGAACACCTGTGAACACCGGCCTCGTAGCGAACGGCGTCGTAGCCAACGACCCTGTAGCCAACGACCCCGTAACGAACGACCCCGTAGCCGACGACGTCGTACAGACCGGCGCCGTACCCGCCTCGTTCCGCTACGTCCTGCGGCTCGGCGACGACGCCCTGGTGGCCGCCCAGCGCCTGTGCTGGTGGGCCACCCGCGCCCCGCAACTCGAAGAGGACGTGGCCCTGGCCAACATCGCGCTCGACCTGCTCGGCCAGGCCCGCGCCCTGCTCGACCACGCCGGCCGCCTCGAAGGACGCGGCCGCGACGAGGACGCCCTGGCGTTCCTGCGCGACGACCGGGAGTTCACCAACGTCCAGCTCGTCGAAGTGGCCGACACCGACTTCGCCGCGGCCGTCACCAGACTGCTGCTCTTCGGCGTCTACCAGGACCTCCTGTACCGCCGGCTCGCCGACAGCACCGACCCCGTCCTGGCCGCCCTCGCCGTCAAGTCCGCCAAGGAGACCGCCTACCACGTCGACCACGCCACCACCTGGACCGTACGGCTCGGCGACGGCACCGAAGAGTCCCACCGCCGGATGCGCCGCGCCCTGGACGACCTGTGGCCCTACACCCACGAACTGTTCACCTCCGACGCGGTGGCCGCCCGCGCCGCCGCCGACGGCACCGGCGTCGACCCCGCCACCCTGCGCGCACCCTGGCGCGAGCGGATCACCGCCGTGCTCGGCGAGGCGAACCTCACCGCACCCGAGGACGGCTGGGCCCCCACCGGCGGCCGCGACGGCCTGCACACCGAGGCGTTCGGACCGTTCATCACGCAGATGCAGGGGTTGCACCGCGCACACCCGGGGGCCCGCTGGTGAGCGCCGAAGAGATCCGCGCCGCCGTCGCGGCCGTCCGCGACCCGGAGATCCGCGTGGTGACCATCGCCGAGCTCGGCATCCTGCGCGAGGTGTCCGTGGACGACGACGGCACCACCGCCGTCACCATCACCCCCACCTACGTCGGCTGCCCGGCCATGGACACCATCCGCTCCGACATCCACCGCGCGGCCCGGAGCGCCGGCGCGGGCGACATCCGCGTCGACACGGTGTGGAGCCCCGCCTGGAGCACCCGCTGGATCGGCGCCGGCGCCCGCGCCAAACTCGCCGCCGCCGGCATCGCCCCGCCCGGCGACACCCCCGAACCGGCGGCCGCCGCCCCCACCGGCACCCGCCTGCTGCCCCTGACCGTCACGGCCCGGCCCGCCGCCGCCCCCGACTGCCCCCGCTGCGGCGGCGCCGCCGAACAGCTCGCCCGCTTCGGCTCCACCGCCTGCAAGTCCCTGTGGCGCTGCACCCGCTGCGGCGAACCGTTCGACCACTTCAAGGAGCACTGATGACCGTCCAGCCGACGGCCCCCGCCAAGGAGGTGCTCCCCTCCGCCCCGGCCCCCTCCCGCACCCGCTTCCACCCCCTCACGGTCACCGCCGTCGAAGCGGCCGCGGCCGACGGCAGCGCCGCCGCCCTCACCCTCACCGTGCCCGCCGCACTGCGCGCCGCGTTCACGTTCCTGCCCGGCCAGTACCTCACGGTCCGCTCCGCCGCCCTCGGCGCCGCCGTCCGCCGCTCCTACTCGCTGTGCTCCACCCCGCAGGAGCTGACCCGGCACGGCGTGCTGCGCATCGGCGTCCGCGCCGTCGACGGCGGCACCTTCTCCACCTACGCGACCCGGCGCCTCGCCCCCGGCGACACCCTGCACGCCCTCACCCCCCAGGGCCGCTTCACCACCGCACCCGACCCCACCCGCACCCGGCGCTACGCGGCGATCGCCGCCGGCTCCGGCATCACCCCCGTCCTCTCCCTGGCCGCGACCGTGCTCGCCACCGAACCGGCCTCCGCCTTCACTCTCATCTACGGCAACCGCACCGCCGCCTCCGCGATGTTCACCGAGGACCTCGCCGACCTCAAGGACCGCTTCGGACACCGGCTCCAGTACGTCCACGTCCTCTCCCGCGAGAGCCAGCAGGCCGGCCCCGAGTCCGGCCGGCTCACCTCCGCCGCCCTGCACCGGCTCCTGCCGGGGCTGCTGCGGCCCGCCACCGTCGACGAGTGGTTCGTGTGCGGCCCGCCCGGACTCGTCGACACCGCCCCACGCGTCCTGGCCGACCTCGGCACGGCCCCCGAGAAGATCCGCACCGAACTGTTCCTCGCCCACCCCGCGACCGCCCCGGCCCCCACCCCCACGACCCCCACCGCGGGCGGACACCGGATCACCGTCCGCCTCGACGGCCGCGCCACCACCGTGACAGCGCCGGCCGGCACCACCGTCCTCGACGCCGCACTGGCGGCCCGGCCCGAACTCCCCTTCTCCTGCCGCACCGGCGTCTGCGCCACCTGCCGCGCCCGGGTCGTCACCGGACGCGTCGAGACGGCCCGCAACCGTACGCTCACCGACCAGGAGCGCGCCGACGACTACGTCCTGACCTGCCAGTCGGTCCCCGCCGGCGACGAGCTGACGGTCGACTACGACGTGGTCTGAGAACGCCCGGCGAAACGACCACCCCCGCGCCCACCACCAGTGAGGTTCGTGACGGCATGACTCTCCACCCCACCCCCGGCCCCCCAGTGGCGACGAGCACCGCCGCACCGGCCCCGGGCACCGGCATCTCCCGCTCCCTGGTGCTCCTGCTCGCCCTGGCCTGCGGCCTCATCGTGGCCAACAACTACTACGCGCAGCCGCTGCTGCCCGACTTCACCCGCAGCCTGCACATCACCACCTCCGGCGCCGGCCTGGCCGTCACCCTCAACCAGCTCGGCTACGCGGCAGGCCTCGTCCTGCTCGTCCCGCTCGGCGACCTGCTCGCCCGGCGCACCCTGGTCACCGTCATGCTCGCCATCGACGCCCTCGCCCTGCTCGCCGCGGCCCTCGCCCCGAACGCGTTCACCCTCGTCACCGTCCTCACCGTCGTAGGCATCACCGGCTCCGCCATCAACATCCTCATCCCCGCGGCCGCCACCCTCGCCCGCGACGACCAGCGCGGCGGCGTCGTCGGCACCCTGATGACCGGACTGCTCCTCGGCATCCTGCTCGCCCGCACCGTCGCCGGCGTCATCGACGAGGCCATCGGCTGGCGCTGGGTGTACGGCATCGCCGCCGCCGTCATAGCCGCCCTCGCCGTGGCCCTGCGCCTGCGCCTGCCCGACATACCCGCCACCCGGGGCGCGAGCTATCCCCAACTCCTCGCGTCCGTCGGCTCACTGGTCAGATCCGAGCCGTTCCTGCGCCGCCGCATGGCCATCGGCGCCCTCGGCTTCTGCTGCTTCCAACTCCTGTGGACCGCACTGCCGTTCATGCTCAACGGCGCCCCCTACCACTACTCGGCGGCCACGATCGGCCTGTTCGGTCTGCTCGGCGCCGCCGGCGCCGCCTGCGCCCAGCCCGCCGGACGCCTCCAGGACCGCGGCGTGGCCCACGGCGCGACCGGCGCCCTGCTCCTCGTCATCGGCGCCGCCTGGGCACTCACCGCCGGCGCCGGCGCCGGCCTCGCCCTGCTGATCGCCGGCATCCTCGTCCTGGACATCGGCGTCCAGGGCGTCCACGTCCTCAACCAGGCCCGCATGTACGGCTACCCGGCCTCCATCCGCTCCCGCGTCACCAGCGCCTACATGACGGCATACTTCCTCGGCGGCTCCCTGGGCGGCGCCCTCGGCGTCTTCCTGTACACCGCCGCGGGCTGGGCCGGAGTCTGCGCCGCCGGAGGCGCCCTCACCGCGCTCGCCCTGCTGCTGTGGCTCACCGACCGCCACCGCGCCCCCGCCTGACCGGCCCGCGACACCACCACTCAACCGGCGAAACCCCGCACAACCACAGGAAGTGAACCCATGCGCATCTTCGTAGCCGGAGCCACCGGCGCCATCGGCCGCAGGCTCCTGCCGCTGCTGATCGAAGCCGGGCACGACGTCATCGGCGCCACCCGCACCCCGGACGGCGCGCAGCACCTGCGGGCCCTCGGCGCCCACGCCCACCGACTGGACGCCCTCGACGCCGAAGCGGTCACCGCCGCACTCGCCGAGCACACCCCCGACGTGGTCATGCACCAGCTGACCTCCCTCGCCGCCGGAAACCCCGCCGACAACGCACGCATCCGCATCGAAGGCACCCGCAACCTCGTCGACGCCGCCAAGCGCGCGGGAGTCGACCGCATCATCGCCCAGTCCATCTCCTGGGCGTACGAGCCGGGCACCACGCCGGCCCGCGAACAGGACCCGCTCGACATCCACGCCGGAGCCCCGCGCGCGACCACCATCGGCGGCATCCGCGCCCTGGAGGACGCCGCCGCCGAACTCCCCCACCACGTCGTCCTGCGCTACGGCACCCTCTACGGCCCCGGCACCTGGTTCGCACCCGGCGGCCTCATGGCCGACAAGCTCACCGCGGGCGCCCTGCCCGCCAACGACGGCATCTCCTCGTTCGTCCACGTCGACGACGCGGCCCGCGCCGCTCTCGCCGCGCTCGACTGGGCCAACGGCCCCGTCAACATCGTCGACGACGAACCGGCCCCCGCCCGTGCCTGGGCCCCCGTACTCGCCGACGCCCTGCGGGCCCCCGCCCCCGAACCCACCGAAGGCGGCGCCCCCTGGGAGCGCGGCGCCGACGCCACCCTCGCCCGCTCACGCGGCTGGCACCCCGCCCATCCCACCTGGCGCACCGGCTTCCACGCCCAGAACTGACAGCACCCACACGAAGGGCCCCGGGGAAACTCCCCGGGGCCCTTCGCCGCACCTCAACCAGCCAGCAACTCCGCCGTACGGAACGCCATCTCCACAGCCTGCGCATGGTTCAGCCGCGGATCACACGTACTCTCGTACCGCTCGTGCAGCTGCTCGAGGAGCACACCGTCGCCGCCCCCCACGCACTCGGTGACATCGTCGCCCGTCAGCTCCAGATGGACACCGCCCGCACGCGTACCCAGCGCCCGGTGCACCTCGAAGAACCCCGCGACCTCATCGAGCACGGCATCAAAACTACGGGTCTTGTGCCCACTGGGCGCCGCGAACGTGTTGCCGTGCATCGGATCGCACAGCCACACCGGCCGCAACCCCTCCGCCCGCACCTTGTCGACCAGCGCGGGCAGCACCTCACGCACCCGCCCGGCCCCCATCCGCGAGATGAACGTCAGCCGCCCCGGCTCCCGCTCCGGATCGATCCGGTCGGCCAGCGCCAGCACCTCGTCGGCCGACACCCCAGGACCCAGCTTGACCCCGACGGGATTACGCACCCGGGACGCGAACTCCACATGAGCGCCGCCCAGCTGACGCGTGCGCTCACCGATCCACACCATGTGCCCCGACAGCGCGTACGGGCGCCCGTCCGGACCCGGCCGCATCAGCGCGCCCTCGTAGTCGAGCAGCAGCGCCTCATGACTGGTGAACACCGGCCCCGCGGCACCCGGCACACCACGCAGCAGCGGCGCGAACCGCTCCCGCGCCCGCGCCGCCGCCACGAAGTCCGCGTTCCACGCCGCCACCTCACGCGCCCCCGCGAACCCCTCGACGGCCAGCGCCCGCACCAGATTCACCGTCGCCGCGGACGCACCGTACATACGAAGCAGCCGCCCCGGATCAGGACGCCGGGCCACCGCGGTGAACGCCGCCGCGTTGACCGCGTCACCCCGATACGAAGGCAACGAAACGCCGCCTCGCACCTCCACGGCCTGCGAACGCGGCTTCGCGTACTGCCCCGCCATCCGCCCCACCGTCACCACCGGCATTCCGGCACCCGCCGAAAGTACCGCGGCCATCTGCCGCAACGTACGGACCTTCGCCCGCACCTGCCCGGACGAGATCTGATGAAAGGCCTCGGCACAGTCACCGCCCTGCAACACCAGCGCCTCACCACGGGCGACCGCCGCCAGACGCTCCCGCAGCAGATCACACTCGGCGGCCAGCACCAGCGGCGGCAGCACACCGAGCTCGGCGACCACCCCCCGCAACGCCGCCTCATCGGGCCAGTCCGGCCGCTGCGCCGCGGGCAGCCCCCGCCAGCTGTGCTCGACGGCCGGAACACTCAACGCATCGACGGACGGCGGATGCCGGGGACCAGAAGCAACAGGAACATGGGTGGACCTCACGGCCAGATCGAAGAGACTCATATGGGGGCGTCCGCGGTGGGCGACCTGCCACCGCATTCCTCTCTGTGTCGGCGGGTCGTGAACACAACAGCGGCGCGACACACCGTGTCCGCCGCGACCGCGGCCCCAAGGGCACAGCGGAAGCACGAGCCCACTGTGGACGCCCACCACCCCCACCGAAGCCGCACTGACACCTAGCTGACGCACCGCCACCACGACCTGGCAGCTAGCTGCTCACTGACGCGATGTCTCCATCGACACATCCCCGGACCACCTCGGTAGCACCTGCCTTGAACGCCCCCACCCCGGTGCCTACCGTCGAAGACACCGGCCGGGACAGCGCATCCCGTCCGCCCGCCCAGGACGTCGGTCGAACCCACCAGGCCCCGCAAGCACCCCGCGGCCCCAGGGACGGCCAGACGGTGGACGGCGCGGACACCTCAGCACACCACTCGTGGAGACCACAGGAGTCAGCCATGCCCGGAACCCCCACACCCGACAACGACGGCCCCATGCACGCACTGCTGCCGACCGGGCGGCCCGAGTCCATGGTCGAACTCGGCGAGACCACCCGGCCGCGGCCGGCCACCGACGAAGCCCTCGTCGAGGTCCGCGCCTTCTCCATCAACCGCGGCGAGGTCTTCCAGCTCCACGGCCCCCTGCGCCCGGGACACGGCAGGCCCGGCAAGGACATCGCCGGCATCGTCGTCCGCGCCGCCGCGGACGGCTCCGGCCCCGCCGCGGGCACCCGCGTCGTCGGCCACCCCCCGGCCGGCGGCTGGGCCCAGTACGCCGCCGTCCCCACCCACTCCCTCGCCGCCCTCCCCGACCACCTGTCCTACGAGACCGCGGCCGCCCTCCCCCTCGCCGGCCTCACGGCACTGCGCCTGCTGCGCGTCGCGGGCCCCGTCACCGGCCGCCGCATCCTGCTGACCGGCGCCTCCGGCGGCGTCGGCCACTACGTCACCGAACTCGCCGTCCACGCCGGCGCCGAGGTCACCGCCGTCACCGCCACCCCCGAACGCGGCAAACACCTCGCCGAGTTCGGCGCCACCGTCGTCCACGACCCCGCCCACGCCACCGGGCCCTACGACATCGTCCTCGAATCCGTGGGCGGCACCTCCACCCCGCAGAGCCTCGCCCTGCTCCGCGAACGCGGCCTCATGATCTGGTTCGGCCAGGCCTCACGCCAACCCGCCGAACTCAGCTTCTTCGACTTCTTCAAGGGCCCGCGCTCGGCATCCGTACGCCACTTCCACTACGAGCACTTCGACGAGCCGTTCGGCGCCGACCTCGCCGAACTGGTCCACGAGGTCGCACAAGGCCGACTGCACCCGCGCCTCGGCCGCGTCGAGGACTGGCGACACACCGCCACCGCCCTCAACGACCTGCGCGACCGGCAGATCACCGCCAACGCCGTACTCACCGTCAGCGCCCCCGACACCCCCTGAGTACCGCGACGCCCCGCGCGCGGCAGCACACCGAAGCCCCGCTTCGCCCGAACGGACCCGTCCCACCAGCCCTCACGATTGGAACGTCATGGCAACCGCTGTCATCGACGCACCGGCCGCCCCGCCGGCGCCCCGCATGACTTCGCGTCAGCGACTCCTGCTCACGCTCCTGCTCGGCTCCCAGTTCATGCTGGCCGTCGACTTCTCCATCCTCAACATCGCCCTCCCCGACATCGGCAACGGCCTCGGCTTCTCCCTGGGCAACCTCCAGTGGATCTCGACGGCCATGATGCTGCCGTCCGCCGGCTTCACCCTCCTGTTCGGCCGCTTCGCCGACATCGCCGGCCGCCGCAAGATGCTCCTCGTCGGCATGGCCCTGCTCGCCCTCGGCTCCCTCATCGGCGGCCTCGCCACCACCCCCGAAGTACTGCTCGCCGCCCGCGTGCTGCAAGGCCTCGCCTCCGCACTGGCCACCCCCGCCGCCCTGTCCCTGCTGACGACATCCCTCCCCGAAGGCCCGCTCCGCGACAAGGCCCTCGGCCTCAACGGCACTCTGATCTCCGCCGGCTTCACCGTCGGCGCCATCTTCGGCGGCGTCCTGACCGACCTGCTCAGCTGGCGCTGGGCCTTCTTCATCAACGTCCCCGTCGCCGCTGCCATCCTGCTCGCCGCCCCCCGCGTCATCCCCGAGAGCCGCGGAGTGCGGACCAAGCTGGACATCCCCGGCGCCATCACCGTCACCGGCGGCCTGCTCGCCCTCGTCTACGGCGTCACCACCGCCGGCCAGCAGGGCTGGGGCGACCCGACCGCACTGCTGAGCCTGGCCGTCGCCGCCGCCCTGCTCGTCGCCTTCTGGCTGGTCGAGCTCAAGGCCGAGGCCCCGCTCGCCCCCGTCCGCGTACTGAAGCGCCAGTCCGTCAAGTGGGGCAACTTCGCGGGCCTCATCACCTTCACGATGGAAAGCTCCGTCATCTTCCTGCTCACGCTCTACCTGCAGGAAGTCTTCGGCTACTCCCCGCTCCAGACCGGTCTCGCCTTCTGCGGCATCGGCATCGCCTCCTTCATCGGCGGCATGGTCGCCCCCCGCGCGATCGGCCGCTTCGGCAACCGCAACGCCCTCGCCGGCGGCCTGCTCCTCCAGGCCATCGGCACCGGCGCCCTCTTCCTCGTCGGCAACGGCGGCGCTGGCTCCCTGGTACTCATGCTCGCGGCCTCCTCGGCCGGCGCCTTCGGCCACCTGAACGCGATCGTCGGCTACATGGTCACCGCCACCTCCGGCCTGCCCGACGGCGAGCAGGGCCTCGCCACCGGCCTCGCGTCCATGACCCAGCAGGTCGGCATCACCATGGGCATCCCGGTACTCAGCTCCATCGCCACGGCACGCATCGCGGCAACCGGCTCCACGCTCAGCGGCATCCACACCGCGCTGCTCGTCGACGCCGCCATCGTCCTCGCGGGCTCGGCCATCGCCTACGCCGGCCTGAGGCGCCGTCACTGACCCACCGCAGTACGGCAGTCGCGTGGTGCGAAGGACGCGTTCCTTCGCACCACGCCGCACTGCTTTCCACCCACACGCAAAGGAGAGCACCGTTGAGCAGGTTGCGCTGGCTGACCGCGGGGGAGTCGCACGGACCCGCGCTTGTGGCGACGCTGGAGGGGCTTCCCGCCGGGGTGCCGATCACC
>NZ_JBEXOS010000104.1:0-16469 GCF_040611655.1 Streptomyces sp. NPDC006552 | reverse complement strand
CGATGCGGTGCTGCTTGCGCAGGATCTTGCCTTCGCCTGCACGCATGTTCTTCTGGAGGACGGACACGCGGTTGGTCTCCTTGCCGGTCGGCCCGGGGTCAAGACCCCGGGCGCCCCCTCTGTCCCGGTTCGTGCACGGGTGCGGCTGCCGTCGTGGCTGGTCGCAGCCGGGAACGGGGCGCACGCAGTGCGCCTTGCAGGGGCGCGGGGAACTGCGCGACCAGCCCCCACCAACCGGCACCCGACGACGAACCACTGCGCACCGCACCCGGCACCCAGGCGGACGCGTCACCGCAACGCAAGAACCATCGCGTCGGACGGCGACCCCCACACCACCCGGGCCTCCCCGAACCCGGCCCCGCGAAGCGCCTCCGCATGCCAGCCCGCCGACGGCACGTCCCCGTCCGCGTGCTCCCCGTAGATCTCGAAGCGCCGCGCGGTCGGCCCGGCGAGGGCAGGATCCTGCGCGGCCAGCGCCCACCACGCGGCCCAGTCGAGCGCTCCGTCCGCCTTGGCCGCGTCCATCCGCGCGTGTCGCAGCGCCCGCTCCGCGGCATTGATCCGCGGCGTCGCCTCGTCCACCATGTGGTCCGCGTTCATGAAGACGCCGCCGTCGCGGACGAGCCCGGCGAGCTGACCGTAGAGCGTCGCGAGGGGAGCGGAGTGCAGCCAGTGCAGCGCGGTGGCGGTGAGCACGGCGTCGTACGACGCGTGCGGCAGCGCCCGTGTCCACTGCGGGTCCTTGAGGTCGGCCGTCACGAAGCGGACGCGCTCGTCCCCCTCGAACGTGCCCCGGGCGATGGCGAGCAGCGCCGGGTCCAGGTCGACCCCGACGCTGGTGGCCTCCGGGAAGCGCGTGAGCAGCCGGTCGGTGATGCTGCCGGTGCCGCACGCGAGGTCGAGCACCCGTGGCGCGCGGCCCACGCACGCCTCGACCATGTCGAGCATCACCCGCAGCCGCTCCTCGCGGTCGGGCATGTACCACTCCTGCTGCCGGTCCCAGCTGTGCTGCCAGGCCCGCCAGTCGGTGGTGCGGCCGGTCTCCGCCGCGGTCGTGTCGGTCATGAAAAGCCCTCCCGTTGCGTGCATGGAAGTCTCCGGGTGCGTAATACCCTGAAACGACAAGCGAGCATTACCTCAGTCGACCCTGACGATAGACCGCCCCGGTAAGGACTACAAGTGGAACTGGCCTATTACTCGGACTACGCCGTGCGCCTCGTCAACACCGAGGAGCCCGTCCGCGGCAAGGACCATCTGACCTCGGTGGATGCCGTGCGCGGCCTGTTCGGCAGCAATCAGGAGGCGGCCCGCCGCGCGGCCGACGCCGACCTGACCCGCTTCCGGAGCGTCCGGGGCCGGCTGCGCGCGGTGTTCGAGGCGGCCGACGCCGGCGACGAGACGCTCGCGGTGAACCTGCTCAACTCGCTCCTGCTGGAGTTCCCGGTCAGCCCGCAGATCTCCGGGCACAACCACCGCGACGACGACGGCCGTCCGCTGTGGCACATGCACCTGGCCGACCACCCCTCGAACGCGACCGCCGGCTACGCCGCCATCGCCGCCATGGGACTGGCCTTCCACCTCACCGAGTACGGCGTGGACCGGCTGGGCCTGTGCGAGGCGGCCCCGTGCCGCAACGCGTACCTGGACACCTCCACCAACCGCTCCCGGCGCTACTGCTCCGACCGGTGCGCGACCCGCGCCAACGTCGCCGCCTACCGCGCGCGGAAGCGCCTGGAGGCCGACCGGTCGCTGAGCACGGGCCGCACGGCGGCCAACGCCCAGGACAGCACCGCCGCCACCGACCGCTGACCCTCGCCCTCGGCCCACGGCCGGCGCCGCCGCAGCCGCCCGCGGACCTTGGCGAGCACCAGCTCGTCCGGCACCACCCCGTACACGGTGCTGTCGCCGCCGGCTCCCGGGCTGTCCCCGAGCACCCACCAGCCGCCGTCGCGCCGCTCGGCGATCCGCTTCACGACGAGCAGGTCCTGCTGGAACGGGTGGCGCAGCACGACCACGTCCCCCGGCCGCACCCGCGCGCCGTACTGCACCAGCATCCAGTCACCGTGGTACAGCGTCGGCACCATCGAGGGCCCGTCCACCTCGATGAACTGAAACGGCACTCTGGCCCCGCGCGCCTCGTCGATCGCCTCGGGCATCAGCCGACCTCCCCGGATTCCGTCCGTCGGTCCCATCCTCCACCAGTCCCAGTGTCACCCTGGACTTTTGGCCTAAGCCCCCGGGGGCACCCGCGAAAACACCTTCTGCACGGAGTAATGTCCCACCTGAGAAGACGATCACGAGGAAGGACAGCAACATGCTTTCCCGCCTGTTCGCCCCCAAGGTGAAGGCCAGCGCTCACTGCGACCTCCCCTGCGGCGTGTACGACCCGGCCCAGGCCCGCATCGAGGCCGAGTCGGTCAAGGCCGTCCAGGAGAAGATGGCCGGCAACGACGACGCGCACTACCAGGCCCGCGCCACGGTCATCAAGGAGCAGCGCGCCGAGCTGGCCAAGCACCACGTCTCGGTGCTGTGGAGCGACTACTTCAAGCCGCCGCACTTCGAGAAGTACCCGGAGCTGCACCAGCTGGTCAACGACACCCTGAAGGCCCTCTCGGCCGCCAAGGCGTCGACCGACCCGGCCACCGGCCAGAAGGCGCTGGACTACATCGCCCAGATCGACAAGATCTTCTGGGAGACCAAGAAGGCCTGATCCAGGCCCTGATACACCCGGTTCAGGTGACCGGCGGGCGGTGCACCCCCGCGGGCCCCGGACCATCCGAAGGGGCCCGGCCGACGAACTCGGCCGGGCCCCTTCGGCGTAGCATCCGCTCTCCCGCCCTCCAGGAGTCACCGTGTCCCGGCCCCGCGTCCTCTACGTGACCGACCTGGCCTACCAGGCCCGTGGCCGGCGCTACTGCGACGAGGACATCTTCCTGACGTCGCGGCTGCGCGCCGCGTTCGACCTCGCGCTGTGCCACCCCCGGGACGCGGCCCGGCTGATGGACGGTTTCGATGTGGTCGTGGTCCGCAACAGCGGCCCCGTCCTCGGCTACCAGGACGCCTACGACGCGTTCCGCGCCCAGGCCCTGGAGCGCGGCACGAGGGTCTACAACCCGCTCACCGGCCGCGCCGACATGGCCGGCAAGCGGTACCTGCCGGAGCTGACCGCGGCCGGGTACCCGGTGATCCCGGCGGCCGACCGCGCCGCCGACCTCGGCCGGCTCCCCGCGGCCGACGCGTACGTGGTGAAACCGGTGTGGGGAGCGGACTCGGCGGGCCTGCGCGTCGTCCCCCCGGCCGAGCTGCCCGGACTGCCGTACGCGGACGGCCTGTTGGTGCAGCCGTTCATCGACTTCCAGTACGAGGTCTCCTTCTACTTCGTCGACGACGCCCTGCTGTACGCCCTGCACGCCCCGGACCCGGAGCGCCGCTGGGAGCTGCGGCCCTACGAACCGACCGCGGCGGACCGGGAGTTCGCCCACCGCTTCGTCGCGTGGAACGCCCTCCCCTACGGCATCCAACGCGTCGACGCCTGCCGCACCCGGGAGGGCGACCTCCTCCTGGTCGAGCTGGAGGACCTGAATCCCTACCTCTCGCTCGACCTGCTGGACGAGGCGGCGCGGGAGGCGTTCGTGGCGGCGATGACGGCGTCGGTGCGCGGCGCCGCCCGTTGAGGAGCAGCTCTCAGGTCCGTTGCGGAGCAGCCCTCAGGCGGTCCTCAGTACGGCGCGCGCGTGGGCGAGCAGCCGGTCCCGGTCGGCGCGAACGGTCGCGAACTCCGCTTGGTGCAGCGCCAGTTCCCGCCGCTGGAGGCGGCGCGTCACCGACCACCACACGCCGCCCGTGTTGTGGGCGCGCTTGCACGCGACGTCGGCGACGGCCGTGCCCCGCTCGGTGGCGGAGCGCGTGGTGTTGCCGTCCTGGCCACGCCCCCAGGCCCGGTCACCGAAGGCCTGGTCCGGGTCGGCGTACCGCTTGAAGCCCTTGCCGGTCACGCACGCGGCCCAGGTCTCGTAGGCGCGGCGCAGCCTCGGAACGCGTGCGGCCAGTCTGCTCACTGCGGCCTCGCGCTCGGGGACGTAGGACCACATGCGCTCCCGGTCCGCGGTCCCGCGCTCCAGCGTCCGGTCCGCCTCCCCCTCGCAGCCGGTGCGGTCGCCCTGCGGGTCGCCGTAGTAGACGTCGGACTCCTCGGCGGTCATCATCCGCCCGGTGGGTTCGGGCGGGGCGAGCGACGCCGCCGGGTCCTGGCCGTAGCCCCAGCGCCGCGCCTGCTCCAGGTCGAGGAGGCCCACCGGGCCCGTGGCCACGGCGACCATGACGGTGGTGTGCGTGACGGCCATCGTCCGGATCCCCGGATCGCGCGGGAAGCCGGCGAAGCCGTGCCGGACCATGCAGCGCTGCGCGAGCACCCGTCGCGCGGAGTCCACCTCGTCGTAGGCCCTCGCGTCACCACCGTCGAACGCGTACGCGTCCAGCGGCAGGGCGGGCATCTCCTCGTCCGTCCACACGATGGGCGTCCCGTCCGCCCAGGCCTTCGCGTGCCCGCCGGACCTTCCGGCGCCCGCGTCTCCCGCGACGAGCACGGCCACCGCCACCGCGACGACCGCGCCCGCTACCCCCCGGCGTCTCACTCCGTGCTCTCCCCGATCTTCCGCACGACCCGCGCCGGATTGCCCACGGCGACCACGTCCGGCGGCAGGTCGCGGGTGACGACGGCGCCCGCGCCGACGACCGTGTTCGCGCCGATCGTCACGCCGGGACAGACGATGACGCCACCGCCCAGCCACACGTTGTCACCGATCGTGATGGGCTCGGCCGCCTCCCACTTGGCGCGCCGCGGCTCGGGGTCGACCGGGTGCGTGGGGGTGAGCAGCTGGACGTTCGGGCCGATCTGCACGTCCTCGCCGATCCGGATCGGTGCCACGTCCAGCATGACCGCGCCGTGATTGACGAACGTCCGCGCGCCGATGCTGATGTACTGCCCGTAGTCGACGGCGAGCGGCGGCCGCACCACGACGTCCTCACCCACCGCGCCGAGCAGTGCGCGCAGCAGGGCGCCGCGCGCGGGCAGATCGGTGACGCTGCTCGCGTTGTAGCGCTCGGCCAGCTCGGCACCGCGCAGCGCGTCGGCGGTCAGCTCGGGGTCGTCGGCGAGGTAGAGGTCACCGGCGAGCATGCGCTCCTTCTGGCTACGGGGCTCGGGACGCGGCCACGCCCGCACCTCGGTCACCGCGTCGAGCGGCAACGGCCCGTAGAGGTGCGGGAACTCCTCCCCGCCGGGCACGCCGGGCTCGACACGGACCGGCACATCCAGCCGGGCCGGGTCCACGACCAGGACCACCAGGTCACCGGGGGCGGGCTCGGTCCCGTACAGCAGCTCGGCGACCCCGCGCAGCTGGTGCGGGAACGAGCAGTGGATGAACCCGACCTCCTGGAGCGTCTTGCCGCGGGTCGACATCGTGTACGCCCCGGTGGCCCGGGCGCTCTCCCACAGGGCGCGTTCGGTGATGTGGAGCAGTTCGATGGTCATGCGGTCAATGTATGAGCCAGGGCGAGCGGGGTGCGCGCCGGGACGCGGGCGCCGCCCTCCCTCAGCGCATGTCCCCGCCGCCCTCCATGATCGGCCGGATGGTGACGGGGTGGTTGGTCACGCCCTCGGGCCCGGGGCACTGGAGGATCCGCTCGGCGATCTCGGTGACCCGCTCCAGGCTCGCGCAGTCCAGCACCCAGTAGCCGCACAGGAGTTCCTCGGTGTCCCCGTACGGACCGTCGCTGCTCACCGGTCGCCCGTCGGCGCCGAGGGCGACGGTCCTGGCCCGCGCGGGCTCGGACAGACCCTGCCCGTCGACCATCTCACCGGTCTCGGTCAGGTCGCCGTTGAGCTTCTCCATGAAGGAGTACATGGCTCGCAGGTCCTTCTCGCCCCAGGCCGGGCCGGCCCCGGACGCCTTGCCGCGCATGGCCTCGTACTCCGCCTGCGACGCCTGGATCATCACCAGATACTTCATGGCTCCACGCTCCTTCGACGCGGCCGCCCGCCCGGCTCCGCACGCGGACGCCCTTCGCGGAATCCAGTCTGACAGCGAACCGCTACCGCTTCCTGCTGTACCGGCGCACGACCGCGCCATTGCCGAACGTGCGGTTCTCCGCGAGGTCGAACCGCCCCAGGCCGTACGCCCGCCCCGCCCCACCCGCGAACATCGGCATGCCGGTCCCGAGCATCAGCGGGTACGTCTTGATCACCAGCTCGTCGATCTCGTCCGCGAGCAGCCCGGCCAGCTGCGCGCCCCCGCACAGCCAGATCCCCAGCTCCCCGTCCTCGGCCTTGAGCTCCCGTACCTTGCCGATCACGTCGTCGTGGATCAGCTCGACGTGCGGGTGCGGGGACTCGTCGAGCGTGCGCGTCGCGACGTACTCGCGCAGATGCCCGTACGGGCTGGGGAAACCGGCGTCGATACCGACCTGGTAGCTGCCGCGCCCCTGGATCACGGTGTCGTACTTCTTGTTCGCCAGCCCGTCCAGGCCGAGGAGCCTGCGGCCTTCCGTAGAGATGGTCTCCGGATACTCCTCCTGCAGGAACCCCAGGAACTCCTCGTCGACGAACGACATGAACAGCGTCCCGTCCCCGGACTCGTCCCCGATGAAGCCATCGATGGAAACGGCGACGAAGTACGTGAGCTTGCGCAAACCGGTCTCTTTTCGTGGACGACAGGCAGCTCGATGACCACCCTGGAACCACTCCAGTTATAGTACTTCAGTCGCAGTGGTTGCAAGGTGGCGCGAGGGGACGGTTCGGTCTTCGAGGATTTCGTGCCGCGCCGGCAGTCGGCAGGGCCGCCCGGACGTCAGCGTCACATGGTCTGCGGCTCCCGCCACATGGGCCACAGGGCGGGCCCGCCCGGCAGGTCGACCGCGGTGCCGGTGAAGACGAAACCCAGCCGCTCGTACAGGGCCCGGCTGCGGGCATTGCTCGCCTCCAGATACGCGGGCAGCCCCTCCCGGTCGCACCGCTCCAGCACCGGCGCCATCAACGCCGTCCCGAGCCCCTCACCCTGCCGCTCCGGCCGTACGCCGATCATCCACAGGTAGGCATGCGCACGCCCCGTAGGATGCGCGGCCTCCGTCAACCTGCCTATCTGCTCGACCCGCTCGTTGTCCGGATCGACCGCGGCCCGCAACTGCGCGGGACCGTCTTCCGCGCCCTCCCCCCTGTCCTCAGCCCCACTGGAACCACCACTGGTGTCGGCGTCCGCATCCTCCGGGTCCGCCGGAACGTCCATCCACAGCGCGACCGCCGACCCGTCCTCCGCCAGGTCGATGTACCCCTCGGCGAACGTCACATCGGTGAACGCCCCCATCAGCCCCGCGTGCCGCGCCCGCCGGTGCTCCGCCCCGGGAAACACCCAGCTGCTGACCGGATCGTCCCTGAACGCCTCGTCGAGCAGCCCCACGACGAAATCCCGGTCGCTCCGCCGCGCCCGCCGAATCTCCACACCCATCCCGGATCCCCTCGCCCACCGCTCCCACCGGCCGGCCTCGCCGTCCGGCCCAACCGGCCTGCCCTGGCCGGTCGTCGGCAGCCTAAGCGATCACTCGGCACGGGGGTACGAGCCTTGCACCGGGTGCCGGGAGCCGGGTGCCCGTGCCCCGGGCTCCCGGCTCGGGGGGAGGCGAGAATCCGCCCTCTCTCACCGCCGAGGCGCCCCTCGCTCTCCCCCCTCTCACTCCCGCCCGCGCACCACCCCCGCGATCCGGGCCACGCCCCTCCTCCCCCTCACCGCGGCGCCCTTCAATACCCCCGCCGCGTCACGAACTCCGCCAGCGACAACAACCCACCCGCCCTCTCCGGCGCCGGTACCGCCCGCGCCAACTCGTGCAGCGCCCGCGCCATCTCGTCCGAGGCCCGCTCCTGCGCCCAGTCCCGGCCCCCGGCCCGCTCGACCGCCAGTGCGATGGCCTCCAGTTCGGCCCGGCCCTCCTTCTCTGGTCCCGGTGGCCCGTACAACGCGGCCAGTTCCTGCGCCGCCGGGGAGCCGGAGGCGAGCGCCGCGACGACCGGCAGGGACTTCTTGCGGATGGCCAGGTCGGCCCCGGCCGGTTTGCCGGTGCGGGCCGATTCGCCCCAGATGCCGATCACGTCGTCGATGAGCTGGAAGGCGAGCCCCGCCGCCCGGCCGAACGCGTCGAGCGCCTCGACCTCCTCCTCGTCCGCCCCCGCCAACAACCCGCCGATCGCACACGCGCAGCCGAGGAGCGCCCCCGTCTTGGCCTCCGCCATCGTCAGGGTCTCCTCCAGCGTCACCTCCCTCGGATCACGCGACTCCAGAGCCACATCCATCGACTGGCCCGCGCACAGTTCCACGACACAGGCGGCGAGCCGGGCCACCGCCGCCGGAGCCGCCGGATGCGGGTCCTCCACGAGCAACCGCTGGGCCTGGGCCTGCAACGCGTCGCCGGCCAGGATCGCGTCGGCGTCCCCGAACACCGTCCACGCGGTCGGCCGGTGCCTGCGCGTGGGGTCCCGGTCCAGGACGTCGTCGTGGAGCAGCGTGAAGTTGTGCGTCAACTCCACGGCCGTCGCCGCCCGCACGGCGGCCTCGGGCCGCCCCCCGAGGGCCCGCGCCGCTGCCAGGACGAGAGCCGGCCGTACGGCCTTCCCGCCACTGCCCACCGCGGGTGTGCCGTCCGCGTGCTGCCAGCCGAAGTGGTAGAGCGCGACACGGCGTACGGGGTGCGGCAGGGCGTCGACGGACCGGCGCAACTCGGGGTCGACCCGCGCCCTGGCCTCCGCCAGGATCGCCTCGGCCTCCTGCGTCTCGGACGCACCCCGCACCGCCTGGGCCCCCCGGCCCCGTGGTTCCTTCCGACCGGCACCCCTCTCCTGCTGCCCCGGCAGGACCGGAGCGCCCAGCACCCCCGACTCACCCGGCACAACCCGCTCGCCCGGCGCCGCGGGGCCGCCCGGGGGCGCCGCCCCTCCAGTCCCGGCGGGCCCCCGCACCGCCTCCGCCCGTACGGTGGACGCCACCGCGTGCGGCTCGACAGGCTCTCCGGCCGCTCGCGTCTCCGTCGTCTGCCTCACGGGTTCACCCCGGCAAGGGCGCGGACGGCGGCGGGCCCGCGGTCACCGGCCGCGTACTCGCGGGGTGTCCCCGCCCTCGCGGGCGGGAACACGGCGTGCCGGCAGCGGGACGTCACTGCCACCGGCCGATCTCGACGTTCTCCAGGACCCCGACCGCGTCCGGCACCAGGATCGCCGCCGAGTAGTAGGTGGTCACCAGGTACGAGATGATCGCCTGCTCGCTGATGCCCATGAACCGGACCGACAGGCTCGGCTCGATCTCGTCCGGGATGCCGGTCTGGCGCAGTCCGATGACGCCTTGCTCCTCCTCACCGGTACGCATGCAGATGATGGAGGTGGTCCGCGCCTCCGAGACGGGGATCTTGCCGCACGGGTAGATCGGCACACCGCGCCAGGTCGGGATGCGGTGCCCGCCCACGTCGATGCTCTCGGGGACCAGGCCTCGCTTGTTGCACTCCCGGCCGAACGCGGCGATCGCCTTCGGGTGCGCCAGGAACAGCTTGGAGCCGCGCCGCCTGCTGAGCAGCTCGTCCATGTCGTCGGGGGTCGGCGCGCCGGCGTGCGGCTGGAGCCGCTGGTCGTACTCGCAGTTGTTGAGCAGTCCGAAGTCCGCGTTGTTGACCAGCTCGTACTCCTGGCGCTCCTTCAACGCCTCGACCGTCAGCCGGAGCTGGTGCTCCGTCTGGTTCATCGGCTGGTTGTACAGGTCCGCCACGCGGGTGTGGATGCGCAGCACGGTCTGCGCGACGCTCAGCTCGTACTCCCGCGGCGCCGACTCGTAGTCGACGAACGTGCCGGGCAGCACGGCCTCGCCGACATGGCCCGCGGAGAGGTCGATCTCCTTCTCGCCGTAGTTGTTGGCGCGCTGGGCCGGGATCGAACGCACCTGCTGGATGTGGTCGCGCAGCGGCTCGGAGCGCTCCGCGACCTGCTCCAGGTCGGCGCGGGGCAGGGTGAGCACCGTGCACGCGGTGACCGCGCGGGCCGTGTAGTCCCAGATGCTGTCCGAGTCGAGGAGGGCCTCGTCACCGAAGTACGCGCCGTCGGCCAGGACGCCGAGCACCGCGTCGTCGCCGTACGGTCCCGTCCCGATCTTCTCCACGCGGCCGTGCGCGAGCAGGAACACCTCGTCCGCCTGGTTGCCGAACGAGGCGAGCACCTCGCCGGGCGCGAACTCCCGCTGTGTGCACCGCTGGGCCAGCTCGCCGAGGACGTCGGAGTCCTCGAACCCCCGGAGCGTCGGCAGCTCCCCCAGCTCCGCGGGGATGACCCGGACCTGGTCCCCGGTCTTGACGAACGTGATGCGTCCGTCCCCGACCGAGTAGCTCAGCCTCCGGTTCACCCGGTACGTGCCACCCTGCACGTTCACCCAGGGCAGCGTCCGCAGCAGCCAGCGGGAGCTGATCTCCTGCATCTGCGGCACGGACTTGGTGGTGGTGGCCAGATTCCGCGCGGCGGATGTGCCGAGGCTTTTCTGCCCCCCGGCCTGTTCCGAGCGGACCTCTTCGCCTACCGACATGGATTTCCTCCTGATCACGGACCGACCTGCGAGGAGAAGCCTTCCAGCACGGTCCGTGCTCGCGCCATTACACAAACGAGGGGGAATGGATCTCGTCCGGACGGGGCATGGGCGGCGTTTTTCCGGAACTCGGCGCGGCCGGCGGGCGTTGACCGGAAAACGACGGCAGCTGATGAGGAGACGACCATGGCGGGCTTCCTGGACCGTGCCAAGGAGCAGGCGCAGCGCGGCCTGACGCAGGGCAAGCAGAAGCTGGACGACGTGCAGGCGCAGCGGGCCGGCGGCGACCTGCTGAAGCGGCTGGGCGCGGCGTACTACGAGGAGCGCAAGGGCACCGGCACCCCGGACGCCACGCAGCGGGCGGTGCAGGCGCTGGAGGCGCACATCGCCACGCACGGGGACGGTTTCCTGCACGGCTGAGGCCGGTGCGGGAGGCCGCGCGGGGCTGCAGTGCTGTGTGTGTGCGACGGGTGAACGGGTAGTGCGGGCACGGCGGTTCGGGTAAGAGCAGCGGTACGAGACGGTGCGCGACGGGCGGCCGTCGCGCCCGTGAGGAGTCCGTCATGGCCTCACCCATGTCCGCCGGCAGTTTTCTCGCCGCTCTCCGGCACGAGGGTCTGACGGTCGTCGAAGTCGGCGACTGGGAGCACCACAACCGCAACCACAAGGGCGCCTGGGGCCCGATGAACGGTGTGATGATCCACCACACCGTCACCTCGGGCAGCGCCGACACGGTCCGTATCTGCCGGGACGGTCACCCGGACCTGCCCGGTCCGCTGTGCCATGGCGTCATCACGAAGGACGGCCGGGTCCACCTGGTGGGCTACGGGCGGGCGAACCACGCGGGCCTCGGTGACGACGACGTCCTGCGCGCCGTCATCGCGGAGAAGGCGCTGCCGCACGACAACGAGGCGAACACGGACGGGAACAGCCGCTTCTACGGCTTCGAGTGCGAGAACCTCGGCGACGGCGAGGACCCGTGGCCTGCGGTCCAGCTGGAGGCCATCGAGAAGGCGGCCGCGGCGGTCTGCCGTCATCACGGCTGGACGGAGCGGTCGGTCATCGGCCACCTGGAGTGGCAGCCCGGGAAGATCGACCCGAAGGGCTTCACGATGGCGTCGATGCGTGGGCGCATCCGCGACCGGCTCAAGTAAGCGACCACGCCGCGGTCGGTTCGGTAGGCGACCACGCCACGACCGGACAGCAAAGATCCGGGCTCGTGTCCGACAATGAGCGGGTGCCCCGCCCGTCCACCGCCGCTCCGCGCCCCCGCCTGCCCTCGCCCCTCACCGAGGCCGACGACGCCCGCTTCGCGCGCCATGGCGTGCGTCTGCTGCTCAAACGGGACGACCTGATCCACCCGGACCTGATCGGCAACAAGTGGCGCAAGCTCGCCCCGAACCTGTCCGCGGCGCGGGGCCGCGCTCTCTTCACGTTCGGCGGCGCCTACTCGAACCACCTGCGGGCGACGGCCGCCGCCGGCCGTCTGCTGGGCGTGCCCACCTTCGGTGTCGTCCGCGGCCAGGAACTGGCCGGCCGGCCGCTCAATCCGTCCCTGTCCCGCTGTGCGGCCGACGGCATGCGACTGCACTTCATCGACAGATCGACATACCGGGAGAAGGACGATCCGCGGGTCCTGGCCGCGCTCCTCGACGACGCGGGCGTCCCTGACGCCTTGGTGCTCCCGGAGGGCGGCAGCAACGCACCTGCGGTGCGAGGCTGTGCGGACCTTGGCCGGGAACTGCGCGGCAGGGCCGATGTCGTCGCTCTCGCCGCCGGCACGGGCGGCACCCTCGCGGGGCTCGCGGCAGGGCTCGCGCTCGGCCAGCGTGCACTCGGCGTCTCCGTCCTGAAGGGCGGTTTCCTGTCGGCCGAGGTCCGCGCTCTACAGAGAGCGGCGTTCGGCGGTCCGCGCGGCGACTGGCGCGTCGAGGACCGCTTCCACTTCGGCGGTTACGCGCGCGTGCCCGCCGAACTGGTGTCGTTCGCCACCGACTTCGAGCAGCGTCACGGCCTGCCGGTCGAGCACCTCTATGTCGCCAAAATGCTCTACGCGCTGCACGCTCTTACGGAGGCGGGCACCTTCCCGCCGGGTACGACCGTGGCGGCCGTCATCACCGGAGCCCCCTTCGAGGGTGCTCAGTCGTCGACCTCCCGGTAGGCAGCGGCCTCCTCCAGGTCCAGCTTGCGCAGCAGGGTGCGCATCATCTCGTCGTCGATCCGCCGCTCGTCCCGCATCCGGACGAAGACCTCGCGTTCGGCGGCGATCGCCTCCCGCGCGAGTCTGCGGTACGTGTCGTCGGCGGACTCACCCGTCACGGCGTTGGGCTGGCCGAGCCGCTCCCAGACGGAGTTGCGGCGCCGTTCCAGAACGGTCTTCAGACGGTCCTGGAGCGGCTGGGGCAGACAGTTGCGCTCGTCCTGCATCAGGGCGTCCACGCGCTCCTCCGCGGCGGTGGAGGCGACGCTCTGCGCCTGCGCCTCCACCAGTGTCTCGGCCTGCACGTCGCGGCCCGGCAGCTTCAGGGCCTTGATCAGCGGCGGCAGGCTGAGTCCCTGCACGACCAGGGTGCCGATGACGGTGGTGAACGTCAGGAAGAGCACCAGGTTGCGCGCGGGGAACGGCGCGCCGGTCTCGGTGACGAGCGGGATGGAGAACGCGATGGCCAGGGACACCACCCCGCGCATCCCCGCCCAGCCCACGATCAATGGTCGCTTCCAGTCGGTGTCGCCCTCCCGCTCTCTGATGCGCGACGACAGGAACATCGGCAGGTAGGTGGCTGGATAGGACCAGACGAAGCGGACGACGACCACCAGGAAGAACACCGCGATCGCGTACCAGACCGCCTGCGCCACGCTGTATTCACCGAGGTCCTGCAGGACGACGCGCAACTGGAGGCCGATGAGGGCGAAGACCGAGGACTCCAGGATGAACGAGACGACCTTCCACACCGCGGCCTCTTGGAGGCGCGTCTCGAAGTCGACCTGCCACGAGCGGTGCCCGAGGTACAGGGCCACGGTCACGACGGCGAGGACCCCGGAGGCGCCCACTTGTTCCGCGGCCGCGTACGCGGCGAAGGGGATCAGCAGGGAGAGCGTGTTCTGCAGGATGGCTTCGGTGAGGTGCTTGCGCAGCCAGTGCAGCGGCACCATCAGGAGCAGCCCCACGCCGACGCCGCCGACCGCCGCCATCAGGAACTCGCGAATGCCGCCCGCCCAGCTCGCGCCCTCTCCCACGGCGGCGGCGAGCGCCACCTTGTAGGCGGTGATGGCGGTCGCGTCGTTCACCAGGGACTCGCCCTGGAGGATCGTGGTGAGCCGTGACGGCAGCCCCACCCGGCGCGCGATCGCGGTGGCGGCCACGGCGTCCGGCGGCGCGATCACCGCGCCCAGGACGAGCGCGGCCGTCAGCGGCAGGTCCGGGATCAGTTCGTAGGCGAGCCAGCCCACCGCCACCGTGGCGAACAGGACGTAGCCCACCGAGAGCAGCGCCACGGGCCGGACGTTGGCCCGCAGGTCGAGATAGGAACTCTCCAGGGCCGCGGTGTGCAGCAGGGGCGGCAGGATCAGCGGCAGCACGATGTGCGGGTCGAGCGCGTACTCGGGGATCCATGGCACATAGGAGGCCGCCAGGCCCACCGCGACCAGGAGGAGCGGTGCCGGCACCGGCGTCCTGCGGGCCGCTCCCGCCACCGCGGCGCTCGCCGCGATCAACCCCACCAGTGGCAATACGTCCATGCCCCGCTACCGCCGTCCTTCTCGCGCCGCCCGTCGTAACCTGGCAATCATGAACGAGTGCCCGCATGTCGACGCGCTGCCGCACCCCGAGCCCGCTCCGCTCAGCGAGGGCTGCCTGGAGTGTCTGGCCGTCGGCAGTCACCCTGTGCAACTACGGCTGTGTCTGGTCTGCGGCCATGTCGGCTGCTGCGATTCCTCGCCCTACAAGCACGCGACGGAGCACTACAAGGACACCGGCCATGCGGTGATGCGCACCTTCGAGCCTGGTGAGAGCTGGCGTTGGTGCTTTGTGGACATGACTCTGGTCTGAAATGGACGATCCGCACCCAGGTCGGGGTTCGACCGTTCAGCGCCTGGGTACGTCATCCCGGCGCCCCCTGTTTCCAATTGGGTACGCACGCCCTCTAGCCACTGTCCGTACCCGTAGGCTTACTATGAGTGACAGCACTGGGCCGGGGGTCCCCGGGACAGGAAAGTCAGGCGCGCGGTAGCGTCACCGCAGATATACGTGGCGCATCACCCGGGGGAGGACCTCCGGAGCCCGAAAGTGCTTGTACCACCTTGGAGGTGAGGGTGTCCCAGATCGCAGGAGAGCCCGGGAATCAGGACTTCGTGGAAGTCCGGCTGCCGGCTGCGGGTGCCTACCTGTCAGTGCTGCGGACGGCCACGGCCGGTCTCGCGGCACGCTTGGACTTCACCCTCGACGAGATCGAGGACCTGCGCATCGCGGTCGACGAGGCCTGCGCGATCCTGCTCCAGCAGGCCGTCGCCGGCTCCGTGCTCAGCTGCGTGTTCCGGCTCGTCGACGATTCGCTGGAGGTGACCGTCTCCGCCCCGACCACCGACGGCCGGGCCCCGGAGCGCGACACCTTCGCCTGGACTGTGCTGTCGGCCCTCGCGGGCCAGGTCGACTCCTCGGTGGCCGATGACAACACCGTCTCGATCAGCCTCTACAAGAAGCGCGGTGCGGGCCCCGGCCCGGCGTGATGAACGGGGGCGGGCCGGTGCGGGACGACAAGCGCGGCACACGGGACCTCCCGGCCGACGGCGCGGCGGGCGCGCGGCGGGTTGCCTCGGGCATCCCCGAGCAGCAGGCCCGGCCGCACCCGGAGGACCTGGAGGCCGACGTGCCACAGCAGGCAGCGCCGAACCCCGGGCCCGGGCATCGCGGGCGGTCTGGGGGATCGGACGTGCGACGGGCGGGATTGATGAGCGACCACGAGCGACACGGTGAGCAGCAGGGCCGGCACGACCCGCGGGACCGCAGCGGTGCGCGGGCGATGTTCATCGAGCTGCGCGCGCTGCCGGACGGCAGCCCCGAGTACGCGGAGATGCGCAACCGGCTCGTGCACATGCACCTGCCGCTGGTCGAGCACCTGGCACGCCGCTTCCGCAACCGCGGTGAGCCGCTGGACGACCTCACGCAGGTCGCCACCATCGGGCTGATCAAGTCCGTGGACCGGTTCGACCCGGAGCGCGGGGTGGAGTTCTCCACGTACGCGACGCCGACGGTCGTCGGTGAGATCAAGCGCCACTTCCGTGACAAGGGCTGGGCCGTGCGCGTACCGCGCCGCCTTCAGGAGCTGCGTCTCTCCTTGACGACGGCGACGGCCGAGCTGTCCCAGCGCCACGGCCGCTCCCCCACCGTCCATGAGCTGGCCGAGCGGCTCGCCATCTCGGAGGAGGAGGTCCTGGAGGGCCTGGAGTCGGCCAACGCGTACTCCACGCTGTCCCTGGACGTCCCGGACACGGACGACGAGTCCCCCGCGGTCGCCGACACCCTGGGCGCCGAGGACGAGGCGCTGGAGGGCGTCGAGTACCGCGAGTCCCTCAAGCCGCTCCTGGAGGATCTGCCGCCGCGCGAGAAGCGCATCCTGCTGCTGCGCTTCTTCGGGAACATGACGCAGTCGCAGATCGCCCAGGAGGTGGGCATCTCCCAGATGCACGTCTCGCGTCTGCTCGCCCGCACCCTGGCCCAGCTGCGCGAGAAGCTCCTCGTAGAGGAGTGACCCCCGCGAACGTGCGCACATGAAGGCGTGGGCGGCGTCGTCGTACCCGATGACGACCACCGTGACGGTCGGGTCCGGAGGGTCGGGGAGGGGTGCGGGGTTCGCGGAGTTCACGGGG
>NZ_JBEXOS010000103.1:0-16594 GCF_040611655.1 Streptomyces sp. NPDC006552 | reverse complement strand
GCGCGCCGCCGTCACCGGCCGTCCGCGGGCACACGCCGCGGCGCCCCTGAAGGCATGCGCTGCGCGCAGCCTTCCCCGGGGAGATGCCGCACGCAGTGCGCATCTCAGGGGCGCGGGGAACTGCGCGACCAGCCCCCGCCGGGCCGTCAGTCGAAGAGTGGCCCCGGGCCCGTCGGGCCCGTCGGAGTTAAGACGTTGTGCCTGAGCTGGCCAGGACCTCGCTGAGTTCCTGGGCGACCTGTTGGAGGACGGGGACGATCTTGTCCGTGGCCGCCTCCGTGACGCGCCCCGCGGGGCCGGAGATGGAGATGGCCGCGGCCGTCGGAGAGTTCGGCACCGGCACGGCCAGACACCGGACCCCGATCTCCTGCTCGTTGTCGTCGACGGCGTACCCCAGCCGCCGTACCTCTTCGAGCGCGTCGAGGAACCCGTCCGCCGTGGTGATCGTCTTCTCGGTCGCCGCAGGCATCCCCGTGCGCGCGAGCAGCGCCCGCACCTCACCGGCCGGCGCGTCCGCGAGCAGCGCCTTGCCCACGCCCGTGGAGTGCGGCAGCACCCGGCGCCCGACCTCGGTGAACATCCGCATCGAGTGCTTGGACGGCACCTGGGCGACGTACACGATCTCGTCCCCGTCGAGCAGCGCCATGTTCGCCGTCTCGCCGGTCTCCTCGACGAGCCGGGCGAGATACGGCCGGGCCCAGGTGCCGAGCAGCCGGGCCGCGGACTCGCCGAGCCGGATCAGGCGGGGGCCGAGGGCGTAGCGGCGGTTGGGCTGCTGGCGTACGTAGCCGCAGGCGACCAGCGTGCGCATCAGGCGGTGGATGGTGGGCAGGGGCAGGCCGCTGCTCGCGGAGAGCTCGCTGAGGCCGACCTCCCCGCCGGCGTCCGCCATCCGCTCCAGGAGGTCGAAGGCGCGCTCGAGGGACTGGACACCACCGCTGGGCGCGGTCTTGGCGGCATCAGTGGTGCTGGCGTCGGACGTCGGCACGGCGCGTTCCTTTCGAGGACAAGCTGGCGGGGGTGCAGCCTACCGGCGCCACCCCGGCCGGTGATCCCTTGACCCTGAAGTTCGTCGGTAGCTACATTCTGCCTACCGGAATCATAATTTCACTTTGTGGAAACGTCTAGAGCCTGCTCCGGACGCCCGGTGCGAGCCGCCGACCCTTGACGGACCGCGACCGAGGAGTGAAAACTCCTGCAACAGAACCTTCAACAGAACGTTGAATTACGAGGAGGTCCAGGGTGTCGGAGGCCGAAGTCGAACTGGTGCTGCGCTCGACCCGTGTCATCACCCCCGACGGTACGCGGCCCGCGACGGTCGCCGTCGCCGGCGGAAAGATCGTCGCGGTGCTCGGCCACGACGCGGAGGTCCCGGCGGGCGCCCGTCTCGAGGACTTCGGCGACCACGCGCTGCTGCCCGGCCTCGTGGACACGCACGTCCACGTGAACGACCCGGGCCGCACCGAGTGGGAGGGGTTCTGGACCGCCACCCGCGCCGCCGCGGCGGGCGGCATCACGACCCTGGTCGACATGCCGCTCAACTCGCTGCCGCCCACCACCAGCGTCGACCACCTCCGCACCAAGCAGGAGGTCGCCGCGGCCAAGGCCCACATCGACGTCGGCTTCTGGGGCGGCGCCCTGCCCGACAACGTCAAGGACCTGCGCCCGCTGCACGACGCCGGCGTCTTCGGCTTCAAGTGCTTCCTGTCGCCGTCCGGCGTCGACGAGTTCCCGCACCTCGACAGCGAGCGGCTCACCGCCTCGATGGCCGAGATCGCCGGCTTCGGCGGCCTGCTCATCGTGCACGCCGAGGACCCGCACGAGCTGGACGCCGCCCCGCACACCAGCGGCCCCAAGTACGACGACTACCTGGCGACCCGGCCCCGGATCTCCGAGGACACCGCGATCAAGGGGCTCATCGACACCGCCAAGCGGATCGGCGCCCGCGTCCACATCCTGCACCTGTCCTCCTCCGACGCGCTGCCGCTGATCGCCGCCGCCAAGGCCGAGGGCGTCAAGCTCACCGTCGAGACGTGCCCCCACTACCTCACGCTCACCGCCGAGGAGGTCCCGGACGGCGCGAGCGAGTTCAAGTGCTGCCCGCCGATCCGCGAGGCCGCCAACCAGGACCTGCTCTGGCAGGCGCTCGCCGACGGCACCATCGACTGCGTCGTCACCGACCATTCGCCCTCCACCGCCGACCTGAAGACCGACGACTTCGCCACCGCCTGGGGCGGCATCTCCGGCCTCCAGCTCAGCCTCTCCGCCATCTGGACCGCGGCCCGGATGCGCGGGTACACCCTGGAGGACGTGGTCCGCTGGATGTCGGCGCGCACCTCCGAGCTGGTCGGCCTGGACGACCGCAAGGGCGCCATCGCCGTCGGCCGCGACGCCGACTTCGCGGTGCTCGCCCCCGACGAGACCTTCACCGTCGACCCGGCCGCGCTCCAGCACCGCAACCGCGTCACCGCGTACGCGGGCAAGACGCTGCACGGCGTCGTCAAGTCGACCTGGCTGCGCGGCGAACGCATCGTCGCCGACGGCGAGTTCACCGCCCCGCAGGGCAAGCTGCTCGAAAGGACCAAGTAAGACCGTGGCCGCATCCTCCGAAATACCCCGCTTCACCGGTGACGCCAGCCCGTACGGCGGCGGCGACCCGTACGCCGACTACCGCACCGCGGACTTCCCCTTCACCCGGTACGCCGACCTCGCCGCGCGCACGCTCGGCGCCGGTGTGATCGCCGCGAACGACGAGTTCTTCGCCCAGCGCGAGAACCTGCTCGTCGCCGAGCGCGCCGAGTTCGACCCGGAGCACTTCGGTCACAAGGGCAAGATCATGGACGGCTGGGAGACCCGCCGCCGCCGCGGCACCGGCCCCGAGCACCCCTGGCCCACCGCCGAGGACCACGACTGGGCGCTGGTCCGGCTCGGCGCCCCCGGCGTGATCCGCGGCATCGTCGTCGACACCGCCCACTTCCGCGGCAACTACCCGCAGGCCGTCTCGGTCGAGGCCACCTCCGTGGCCGGCGCCCCGACGCCCGAGGAACTGCTCGCCCCCGACGTGAAGTGGACGACCCTCGTGCCGCGCACGGCGGTCGGCGGCCACGCGGCCAACGGCTTCGCGGTCGACGTCGAGCAGCGCTTCACGCACCTGCGCGTCAACCAGCACCCCGACGGCGGCATCGCCCGCCTGCGCGTGCACGGCGAGGTCGTCCCGGACCCGGAGTGGCTCGCCACCCTCGGCACGTTCGACGTGGTCGCCCTCGCCAACGGCGGCCACGCCGAGGACGCCTCGAACCTCTTCTACTCGCCCGCCTCCAACACCATCCAGCCGGGCTACTCCCGCAAGATGGACGACGGCTGGGAGACCCGGCGCCGCCGCGACACCGGCAACGACTGGATCCGCTACCAGCTCGTCGCCCAGGCGCAGATCCGCGCCCTGGAGATCGACACGGCGTACCTGAAGGGCAACTCGGCCGGCTGGGCCTCCGTCTCGGTCAAGGACGGTGCCGAAGGCGAGTGGGTCGAGGTGCTGCCCCGCACCCGCCTCCAGCCCGACACCAACCACCGCTTCGTGCTCGACACCCCGGCGGTCGGCACGCACGCGCGCATCGACATCTTCCCGGACGGCGGCATCTCGCGGCTGCGCCTGTTCGGCTCCCTCACCGAGCAGGGCGCGTCGCAACTCGCCGCCCGGCGCGCGGAGTTGGGCGCGTAACACCTACTGAGGCCCGCGGGGCCGCACTGGCTTGACAGCACCGGTGCGGCCCCGCATCTCATTGCTCCGTGCGTGTCCTCACGCGGCGTGCCCCCCGTCCACCGCCAGCTCCGCGCCCGTGACGTACGTGGCGGCGGGACCCGCCAGGCACGCCACCGTCCGGGCCACCTCGTCCGCCGTGCCGAACCGGCCGAGCGCCGTGACCTGCGCCTGCCCCGCCGCGTACGGGCCGTCGGCCGGGTTCATGTCGGTGTCGACCGGCCCGGGGTGGACGATGTTCGCCGTGATGCCGCGCGGACCCAGCTCCCGGGCCAGCGCCTTCGTCAGGCCGATCAGGGCCGACTTGCTCATCGCGTAGAGCGTGCCGCCGGGGCCGGGCACGTGCTTGGTCATGCACGAGCCGATCGTGACGATGCGCCCGCCCTCGCCCAGCACCGCGGCCGCGGCCTGCGCGGCGAGGAAGACCCCGCGGACGTTGACCGCGAGGACCCGGTCCACGTCCGCGAGGGACAGGCTCTCCAGCGGACCCAGGACCCCGACGCCGGCGTTGTTGACCAGGACGTCGAGGCGCCCGAGCCGCTCCACCGTCAGGGCCACCGCACCGGCCGACTCCCGCGCGTCGGCCGTGTCCGCGCACACCGCGAACCCGCGCCGCCCGGCCGCCTCGACCCGCCGCACCACCTCCTCGGCGGCCTCCTTGCCCTGCACGTACGTGATCGCGACGTCGAAGCCGTCCTCCGCGAGCCGCACCGCGGTCGCCGCACCCAGGCCCCGGCTGCCACCGGTCACCAGCGCCACCTTGCTCTTCATGAACTCTCCTGAGGTCATCGGTTGTTGTGGCTCCGAGTACATCGGTGTGCGCGCACGGAAGCTGGCGCCCTTCGGACACCGACCTGCGGGCGTGGGAGACGACATGTGAACCAATGGAAAACAAGCGGTAGTTGAGGTTGACGTGTTCCCGTCTACGCGCGTCCACTGAGGGCATGAAGATTCCCCCACGCTTCATCAGCGTCGCCGCCCTCGCCGCCGCCCTGTTCGTCGGCGGCCCCGCCACGGTCGCCGCCCAGGCCGCGCCGGCCCCCGTCGCCGCCGCAACGGCCCTCTCCGCCGCTTCGGCCGCCTCGGTCGGCGACATCTGCTACTCCGCACTGCCCTCCCAGGCGCACGACACCCTGGACCTCATCGCGCGGGGCGGCCCGTACCCGTACGACCAGGACGGCACCGTCTTCCAGAACCGCGAGGGCGTCCTGCCGTCGCAATCCAGCGGCTACTACCACGAGTACACGGTCATCACCCCGGGCTCCTCCGACCGCGGCGCCCGCCGCATCATCACCGGGAAGGCGACCCAGGAGGACTACTACACCGCCGACCACTACGCGTCCTTCGACCTCGTCGACCACGGCTGCTGAACCGCCTCCTCACCGTCTCTCCCAGCTCCCGGCGGCCGCGAACAGCGCGAGCGCGAGCACGATCAGGGCCGCGCCGCCGTAGACCTCGCGGCCGTCGAGGAAGCCGACGTGCCGGACCAGGCCCCGGCCGAGCCGGCCCCCGGACCGCCACGCCGTGAACGCGTGGACCAGGCCCATCACCCCCTGAAACAGGACGAGCGCGCCGACGCACTCCAGGAGCCGCACCCACCGCTTCTTGTCCATGCCCGAAACTCTCGCCCCGCGGACCCCCCACGCACATCGGCCGCCAGGTGAGCCGCGTCCGCCAGGAGTCGACGCCCGGCGGGCCGCCCCGCGACCGAAGTCTGTTCCTCGCCCGACTTTGGTCGCTTTCCGTCCGGCCGGAGCGGTACGGGCCCCTCGTACTGCGTAGATTTGTCGACCATGGAGCCATCGGAGCAGACCGGGACACCCGGGCGGGCGGTCGCACCGCCACCGTGGTGGCGCCGCGGGCTGCTCGCGCCCGCGGCGGACGAGTTCGACCTGGATCCGGACGGCCACCCCGGCCGGCGCAGGCGCACCCTGCGGGACTGGACCGTCGACTTCCTCTGCTTCCTGGTCGCGGTCGGCATCGGCATGATCGCCGCCGACCAGCTCGACCAGAACCCCGGCGTCTCTCCCGACCTCGCCGTCGTCGACCAGCTCGTCGGCGTCCTCGCCTGCGCGGCGGTCTGGCTGCGCCGCCGCTGGCCGCTCGGCTTCGCCCTGGCGATGGTGCCGGTCGGCGTCGTCTCCGACAGCGCCGGCGGCGCCGTGGCGATCTCCGTCTTCACGCTGGCCGTGCACCGCCCGTTCCGCTATGTCGGCTGGGTCGCCGGCGTCTCCATCGCGCTGATCCCGCTGTACGTGGCGCTGCGCCCCGACCCGAACACCCCGTACCTGCTCACGGTCGCCCTTGCCGTGGTCATCGCGGCCACCTGCGTCGGCTGGGGCATGTTCGTCCGCTCCCGGCGCCAGCTCCTGGCGTCACTGCGCGACCGCGCCCACCGCGCCGAGACCGAGGCGGCCCTCCGCGCCGAGCAGGCCCAGCGCCTGGCCCGCGAGGCCATCGCCCGCGAGATGCACGACGTCCTCGCCCACCGGCTGACCCTCCTGAGCGTGCACGCGGGCGCCCTGGAGTTCCGGCCCGACGCGCCGCGGCCGGAGATCGCCCGCGCCGCCGGCGTCATCCGCGAGAGCGCCCACGAGGCACTGCAGGACCTGCGCGAGATCATCGGCGTGCTGCGCGCCGCCGACCACGGCGAGGAGTCCGGCCGGCCCCAGCCCACCCTGGCCGCCCTGGCCGCGCTGGTCGCCGAGTGCCGCGCGGCCGGGATGAAGGTCGGCCTCGACCAGGACGTGCCCGACCCCGCGGCCGTCCCCGCCTCCACCGGCCGCACCGCCTACCGCATCGCACAGGAGGGACTGACCAACGCCCGCAAGCACGCCCCCGGCGCCGCCGTGACGGTCACGGTCCGGGGCGGCCCCGGCGACGGACTCACCGTCACGGTCGGCAACCCGCCGCCGCCGGGCACGGTGCCGCACGTCCCCGGCTCCGGGCAGGGCCTGATCGGCCTGACCGAACGGGCGACCCTCGCCGGCGGCCGCCTCGACCACGGACCCCGGCCTGACGGCGGGTTCACCGTCCGGGCCTGGCTGCCCTGGGCCGGCTGACCGGCCCGCACGGCGCCGCCCCCGCCTTGGCTACGGTGACCCCATGAACGTGATCCGTCTGCTGCTCGTCGACGACGACCCGCTGGTCCGCTCCGGCCTGACCCTGATGCTGGGCGGCGCCGAGGACATCGCGATCGTCGGCGAGGCGGCCGACGGCGAACAGGCCCTCGCGGCGGCCGCGCAGACCCGGCCCGACGTCGTCCTCATGGACATCCGCATGCCGCACATGGACGGGCTCACCGCCACCGAGCGGCTGCGGGAGCGGCCGGACGCCCCCGAGGTGGTCGTCCTCACCACCTTCCACGCCGACGAGCAAGTACTACGGGCGCTGCGCGCGGGCGCCGCCGGGTTCGTGCTCAAGGACGCCACCCCCGCCGAACTCCTCGCCGCCGTGCGCAGCGTCGTCGCCGGCGACCCCGTGCTCTCACCCGCCGTGACCCGCCAGCTCATCACGCACGCCGCCGCCTCCGAACGCGACGTCCGCACGGCGAGCGCCCGCAGCCGCCTCGCCGGCCTGGCGGAGCGCGAGCGCGAGGTCGCCGTGGGGATCGGCCGCGGCAGCTCGAACGCGGAGATCGCCGCGAGCCTCTTCCTGAGCGTCGCCACCGTCAAGGCGCACGTCTCGCGCATCATGACCAAGCTCGGCCTCAACAACCGCGTACAGATCGCGCTCCTCGTCCACGACGCGGGCCTGCTCGACGGCTGACGGCCGCCGCCAACGGCCACCGGCCCGCTGAGCGGCACGATAAGTTCCAGACCGTGATCTGAGGACGGGGCGAAGGGGTGGAGCAGACGATGGCAGGGCCACGCCGGCGGACGGTGCGCGATCTGCGCCGCAACAACCGGGCCACCGTACTCGGCAAGCTCTACTTCGACGGGCCGCTCAGCAGACAGGAGCTGGGCCCCCTCACCGGCCTCAGCTCCGGCTCCGTCAGCAACGTCGTCGCGGAACTCGTCACCGACGGGCTCGTCGAGGAAGCGGGCTCCGTCGACTCCGACGGGGGACGCCCGCGCACCCTGCTGCGCGTCGCGCCCGGCAGTGGCCACCTCGTCGGGGTCGACGTCGGCGAGACCCGGGTCCGTGTGGAACTGTTCGACCTGGGCCTGAGCGAACTCGCGCGCGTGGACGCCCCGTTGCCCGACCCGGCCCCGGACGGCGGCTACGACGCGCACGAGGTCGTCCGGCTCATCGCGGGCGGCCTCACCCAGGTCCTGGCCGGCACCGACGTGCCGCCCGCCCCGCTCATCGGCGTCGGCATCGGGGTCCCCGGCATCGTCGACGCCTCCGGAGCGTCCGGCGCCGTCGTACACGGCCAGACCATCGGCTGGGAGGCCGTTCCCCTGGAGGCGATGCTGCGCGCGCCCGGCGAACTCCCGCCCCAGGTGCCGCTGTTCGTCGACAACGGCGCCAAGACCCTCGGCCGCGCCGAGATGTGGTTCGGCGCCGGCCGCGGCGCCCGCAACGCGGTCATCACCCTCATCGGCTCCGGCGTCGGCGCCTGTGTCATCGCCGACGGCGTGCCCTACCAGGGCTCCTCCAGCAGCGCGGGGGAGTGGGGCCACACCGTCCTCCAGGTCGGCGGGCGGCTCTGCCGGTGCGGGTCGCGCGGCTGCCTGGAGGCCTACGTCGGCGCGGAGGCGCTCCTGGAGCGGTGGCGGGAGACGGGCGGCAGCTGGACCGCACGGGACGAGGAGGGCGCCCTCGCCGAACTCCTCGCCGCGCCCGACACCGGCCAACTCCTCGACGAGACGGCCGAGTTCCTCGGCGCGGGCATCGCCGACCTGGTCAACCTCTTCAACCCGGAGCGGATCGTCCTGGCCGGCTGGGCCGGGCTGCTCCTCGGACCCCGGCTCATCGAACCGGTGCGCCGCGCGGCCGCCGCGTACGCCCTGCGCCACCCCTTCGCGCAGACCACCGTCGAACTGGGCCGCCTCGGCGCCGACGCCGTGACCGTCGGCGCGGCCACACTGCCGCTCGCCCGCCTCCTGGAGACGGGCGGGGCGGAGCGGGAACGGACGGTGACCGGCGGGAGTTGGAGAGGGTGAGGACGGGGCGCCGGCCGGCGGCGGGGGCGAGAGCGGGAGGCACGCGAGCATGGCAGACCTGGGCGAGACCGTCGACCTCGACGCGTTCACGGACGGCGCGGGGTTCTACGCCGACCCGTACCCCGTCTACGACGCGCTGCGCAGGCGCGGCGCCCTGCACCACGTGCGCACGCCGGGCCCCGGCCCCCGCGAGGAGCTGTGGCTGATCGTCGGGCACGAGGCGGCGCGGGCCGCGTTCACCGACCCGCGCCTGGTCAAGTCCCCGCCCTGGGGCTTCGACGACGCGCTCATCGGACGCCACCTGCTCTTCGCGGACCCGCCCGAGCACGGCCGGCTGCGCTCCCTTGTCACCCGCGAGTTCACCCCGCGCCGGGTCGCCGGGCTCGCCCCGCGCATCCAGAAGATCACGGACGAGCTGCTCGACGACATGGTGCCCCGCGGCTCCGCCGACCTGATCGCCGCCCTCGCCTTCCCCCTCCCGCTCGTCGTCATCTGCGAGCTGCTGGGCGTCCCCGACATCGACCGGGACCGCTTCCGCCGCATGTCGACGCAGGTGGTCGCGCCGACGAGCAGCGACGAGGAGGCGGACGTCTACCCCGAACTGGCCGCGTTCCTCGATGCGCTCATCGAGGAGAAGCGGGCCGCGGAGCCCGCCGACGATCTGCTGAGCGCGCTGATCAGGACCACCGCGGAGGACGGTGACCGGCTCTCCGCGGACGAGCTGCGCGCCATGGCGTTCCTGTTGCTGATCGCGGGCCACGAGACGACGGTCAACCTCATCGGCAACGGCGTACGGGCGCTCCTCTCCCACCCCGGGCAGCTCGCCGCCCTGCGTGCGGACATGAGCCTGCTCGACGGAGCGGTGGAGGAGATGCTCCGCTACGACGGGCCGGTGGAGACCGCGACGCACCGCTTCGCCGCGGAGCCGGTCGAGATCGACGGCCGGACCATCCCGACGGGGGCGCCCGTCCTGATCGGCATCGGCTCGGCCGACCGGGACCCGGCTCGCTTCGCCGAGCCGGACCGGTTCGACATCACCCGCGACGCGCGGGGCCACACCGCCTTCGGCCACGGCATCCACTTCTGCCTGGGCGCCCCGCTGGCCCGCATCGAGGGCCGCACCGCGATCCGCACCCTCCTGACCCGCTGTCCGGACCTCACCCTGGCCGCGCCCCCCGACACCTGGCTCCCCGGCCTCCTGATGAGAGGCACCCGCACGCTCCCGGTCCGGTGGTGAAGCGCCCGCCAGGGGCGGGGAACCGCACGCCCAGCCACAACGCGCCCGCACATCGACCACGCACCCCTACGGCGCGCGAAAAAAGAGGCCGCACAGATCAAACCCCGGGTACCTCCGCCACCCGCACAACCCTCCGCTCGGCCCGGGACACCTCACAAGCCTCAGCCACCCGCAACGCGGCCAACGCCTCGAACCCGTCACAGGGATTGCCCCGCTCCCCCCGCACCACATCCACAAACGCCTTCAACTCGGCCTCGTACGCCCCGCCGAACCGCTCCAGGAACCCGCCCCACGGTTTGGCCGCGGCAGGCGGCCCCTCCGGCTCCGTGGAAGCGATCGGCGTCCGGTCGTCGAGGCCCACGACGACGGTGTCCCGCTCCCCGGAAAGCTCCATCCGCACGTCGTACCCGGCGCCGTTGCACCGCGTAGCCGTAGCCGTGGCCAGCGTCCCGTCGTCCAGGGTCAGGACGACCGCGGCCGTATCCACGTCCCCCGCCTCCCGGAACATCGCGGGCCCCGCGTCGGACCCGGCCGCGTACACCTCGACGATCTCCCTTCCGGTCACCCACCGCAGGATGTCGAAGTCGTGGACGAGGCAGTCCCGGTACAGGCCGCCGGAGAGCGGGAGATAGGCGGCGGGCGGCGGCGCCGGGTCGGAGGTCATCGCCCGGACGGTGTGCAGTCGCCCGAGGCTTCCCGACCGCACCCGCTCGCGCGCGGCCATGTACCCGGCGTCGAACCGCCGCTGGAAGCCGAGTTGCAGGATGGTGCCCGCCGCCTCGACCTCGCGCAGCGCGGCCAGCGTGCCGGGCAGGTCAGCGGCGATCGGCTTCTCGCAGAAGACCGGCAGCCCGGCCCGCGCGGCCCGGCCGATCAGCTCGGCGTGGGCGGCGGTGGCCGCCGTGATCACCAGGGCGTCCACGCCCCAGGCGAAGAGTTCGTCCACGCCGGGCGCCGCGGTCGCCCCGATCCGGTCGGCGAGCGCCAGCGCCCGCGCGGGCTCGGCGTCGGTGACGACGAGCGAGCCCACCTCCCGGTACCGCTCCAGCACACCCGCGTGAAAGGTTCCGATCCGGCCCGTTCCGATGAGTCCGATGCGCATGGACCCAACGTGCCGCCCCACCCACATACTGTCAATCCTTTGTCCTGACAAAGAGACCCTTGATCGTTCCGTCCTTATGTCCGGACAATCGGACTACAGGACTTCCCGTCAACACCCCCCGCCGCTACGCTCGGCCCGTGGCCAAATCCGTAGCCGACCCGACCGCACAGCTCGAACTCGGCGTGGACCGCAGCAGCCCGGTCCCGCTCTACTTCCAGCTCTCCCAGCAGCTGGAGTCGGCGATCGAGCGCGGCGCCCTGACCCCCGGCAGCCTGCTCGGCAACGAGATCGAGCTGGCCGGCCGGCTCGGTCTGTCCCGGCCCACCGTGCGCCAGGCCATCCAGTCCCTCGTCGACAAGGGCCTGCTGGTGCGGCGCCGCGGCGTCGGCACCCAGGTCGTCCACAGCCAGGTCAAGCGCCCCCTGGAGCTGTCCAGCCTCTACGACGACCTGGAGGCCGCGGGCCAGCGCCCCGAGACCCGGGTCCTGGCCCACGCGCCGGTGCCCGCCTCCGCCGAGGTCGCCGCCGCGCTCGCGGTCGGCGAGGGCGAACAGGTGATCCGCCTGGAGCGGCTGCGGCTCACCCACGGCGAGCCGGTCGCCTACCTCTGCAACCACCTGCCGGCCGGCCTGCTCCCGCTGGCGGACGCCCGGCTGGAGGCCACCGGCCTGTACCGGCTGATGCGGGCCGCCGGGATCACCCTGCACAGCGCCCGCCAGTCCGTCGGCGCGCGCGCCGCCACCGCAGCCGAGGGCGAGCGGCTCGACGAACCGGCCGGGGCGCCGCTGCTGACGATGGAGCGCACGACCTTCGACGACAAGGGCCGCGCGGTCGAGTTCGGCGCGCACACCTACCGCGCCTCGCGCTACTCCTTCGAGTTCCAGCTCCTCGTCCGTCCCTGAGGGCGGCCCCGGGGCCGCGGTCCGAATGTTCTGACAAAGTCATTGACGCTGCCGTGGGACCCCGCTACAAACTCCCCCAGCCGCACCTCGCGGCCGGAGGAGAGGTGGCTCCACCATGCGCACGCCCCGCACGAAGCCCGGTACGACACCGCGGACAGCTCGCACGGCCGCGGCGCTCGTCGCGGTGGTCGCCCTCGCCGCCGGTTGCAGCGGATCGGGCGGCAAGGACTCCGAGGACAAGGCCGACGGTGGCGCCCGGAGCGGCACGGGAGTCAGTACGCCCCGCCTCAAGATCGCGATGGTGACGCACTCCGGTGACGGCGACACGTTCTGGGACATCGTGCGCAGCGGCGCCAAGCAGGCCGCCGCCAAGGACAACGTCGCCTTCCTCTACTCGAACGACAAAGAAGCCAAGGGGCAGGCCGAACTGGTCCAGGCCGCGATCGACAAGAAGGTCGACGGGATCATCGTCACGCTCGCCAAGCCGGAGGCGATGCGGGCGGTGCTCGGCAAGGCGAAGGCCGCGGGCATCCCGGTGGTCTCGGTCAACTCGGGCTCGGAGTTCTCGCAGCGGTTCGGCGCGCTCGGCCACATCGGCCAGGAGGAGGCCGTGGCCGGCGAGGCGGTCGGCACCAGGCTGGCGCAGGAGGGTCGCAAAAAGGTGCTCTGTGTCATCCACGAGCAGGGCAACGTCTCCCTCGAGCAGCGCTGCGCGGGCGTCAAGAAGACCTTCAAGGGCACCGTCGAGAACCTGAACGTCGACGGCACCAACGCGCCCGGCTCCCAGTCCTCCATCGAGGCGAAGCTCCAGGCCGACACGGCCGTCGACGCGATCGTGGCGCTCGGCGCACCCGTCGCGGCGCTCGCGGTGAAGGCGAAGGACGACGCGGGCAGCAAGGCGGAGATCGCCACCTTCGACCTGAACGCCGAGGTCGTGCGGCGCCTCAAGGCGAAGGAGGTCGCCTTCGCCGTCGACCAGCAGCCCTACCTCCAGGGCTACCTGGCCGTCGACGAGCTGTGGCTGTACCGGACCAACGGCAACGTGCTGGGCGGCGGGAGACCGGTCCTCACCGGACCGGCGCTCGTCACCGGCAAGGACGTGCCTCAACTGGAGAAGTACACCGCGCGCGGCACCCGGTGAACCGTTGGATGATCCCCGTGACCCATACTTGTGCGTTTGGGACCGGGAAAAGGTCTCCAAGGACCGGTGGACGGTCCACCGGGACCGGCCCTGCGCCGGGCCCGGTGTACGACGCAGCAGACCAAGAAGGGCACGGCCTCGTGGCACGGTTTCGGACCTGGGTGAGCATCGCCGTTGCGGGGGCGCTCGGCCTCACGCTGGCGGGATGCAGCAGCACCGGCGGCAAGCGGGCGGAGGACGCCAGGAAGGCGCGGACCGCCCAGGGCAGGGCCGCGGTGGACACCCCGCGCTGGACCTTCGCGATGATCACCCACTCGGGTGACGGCGACACCTTCTGGGACATCGTCCAGAGCGGTGCCAAGCAGGCCGCCCTCAAGGACAACATCAACTTCCTGTACTCGCACAACGACGAGGCCAACCAGCAGGCGCAGCTCGTCGACGCCGCGATCGACAAGAAGGTCGACGGCATCATCGTCACCCTCGCCAAGCCGGCCGCGATGAAGGCGGCCGTGGCCCGCGCCGAGAAGGCCGGCATCCCGGTCATCACGGTGAACTCGGGCTCCGCGGAGTCCAAGAAGTTCGGCGCCCTCACGCACATCGGGCAGGACGAGACGATCGCGGGCGAGGCCGTCGGCGACGAGCTGAACAAGCGCGGCAAGAAGAAGGCCCTGTGCATCCTGCACGAGCAGGGCAACGTGGGCCACGAGCAGCGCTGCGCGGGCGCCAAGAAGACCTTCAAGGGCACGATGACGAACCTGTACGTCGAGGGCACCAACATGCCCGACGTGCAGTCCTCCATCGAGGCCAAGCTCCAGTCGGACTCCTCGGTCGACGCGGTCGTCACCCTCGGCGCCCCCTTCGCGGCGACCGCCGTGAAGTCCGCGCAGGACGCCGGGAGCAAGGCGGAGATCGACACGTTCGACCTGAACGAGAAGGTCGCCCAGGGGCTGAAGGACGGCTCGCTCGGCTTCGCCGTCGACCAGCAGCCCTACCTCCAGGGCTACCAGGCCGTCGACCTGCTCTGGCTCTACCGGTACAACGCCAACGTGCTCGGCGGCGGCAAGCCGGTCCTCACCGGCCCGCAGATCGTCACCAAGGACGAGGCCGCCAAGCTGGAGGAATACGCGAAGCGGGGGACACGATGACGACCACGACCCCGGAGCCCGGCGTCGACGAGAGAGTGCTGCGGACCTCGCCCTGGAAGAAGCTGCTCGGCCGCCCCGAGCTCGGCTCGGTGGTCGGCGCCGTCGCCGTCTTCGTCTTCTTCGCGATCTTCGCGGACAGCTTCCTGCGGGCCACCAGCCTCGCCACCGTCCTGTACGCGGCGTCGACTCTCGGCATCATGGCCGTCCCGGTCGCGCTGCTGATGATCGGCGGCGAGTTCGACCTGTCGGCCGGTGTCCTCGTGACGTCCTCGGCGCTGATCTCGTCGATGTTCAGCTACCAGATGACGGCGAACACCTGGGTCGGCGTCCTCGTCTCCCTGCTGGTCACCCTCGCCATCGGTGTCTTCAACGGGGTCATGCTGACCCGCACCAGACTGCCCAGCTTCATCATCACGCTGGGCACCTTCCTGATGCTGACCGGCATGAACCTCGGCTTCACCAAGCTGATCAGCGGCACCGTCTCGACGAAGTCGATCTCCGACATGGAGGGCTTCTCCTCCGCCAAGTCCGTCTTCGCCTCCACCTTCACCCTCGGCGGCGTCGACTTCAAGATCACGATTCTCTGGTGGCTCGCCCTGATCCTGGTCGCCACCTGGATCCTGCTGCGCACCCGCGCCGGCAACTGGATCTTCGCGGTCGGCGGCGACCTGGACGCGGCCCGCGCGGTCGGTGTCCCGGTCAACAAGACCAAGATCGGCCTGTACATGGGCGTCGCCTTCGGCGCCTGGATCTCCGGCCAGCACCTGCTCTTCTCGTACGACGTCGTGCAGTCCGGCGAAGGCGTCGGCAACGAGCTGATCTACATCGTCGCGGCCGTCATCGGCGGCTGCCTGATCACCGGCGGCTACGGTTCCGCGGCCGGCGCGGCCATCGGCGCGCTGATCTTCGGCATGACCAGCAAGGGCATCGTGTTCGCCGAGTGGAACTCGGACTGGTTCAAGTTCTTCCTGGGAGCGATGCTGCTCCTCGCGACCCTGCTCAACCACTGGGTCCGCAAGCGCGCGGAGGCGATCAAGTGAGTACGGAGCACGAAGCGGCGGCGCCGCTGGTCGAACTCGACGGCGTCAGCAAGTACTACGGCAACATCCGCGCCCTCGAGGACGTCTCCCTGCTGGTGAACGCGGGGGAGATCACCTGCGTCCTCGGCGACAACGGCGCCGGCAAGTCCACCCTCATCAAGATCATCGCGGGGCTGCACCGGCACGACGCGGGCTCGCTGTCGATCGAGGGCCACGAGACGAAGCTGGCCAATCCGCGCGAGGCACTGGACCTGGGCATCGCCACCGTCCACCAGAACCTCGCCGTCGTCCCGCTGATGCCGGTGTGGCGCAACTTCTTCCTCGGCTCCGAACCGACGAAGGGGGCGGGTCCGTTCAAGCGGCTGGACGTCGACCTCATGCGGCGCACGACCCGCGAGGAACTCCTGCGCATGGGGATCGACCTGCGCGACGTCGACCAGCCCGTCGGCACGCTCTCCGGCGGCGAGCGCCAGTGTGTCGCCATCGCCCGCGCCGTCTACTTCGGCGCGAAGGTGCTCGTCCTCGACGAGCCGACCGCGGCGCTCGGGGTCAAGCAGTCCGGGGTCGTCCTCAAGTACGTGGCCGCGGCGCGGGACGCGGGGCTCGGGGTTGTCCTCATCACGCACAACCCGCACCACGCGTATCTGGTGGGGGACCGGTTCGTGCTGCTCAAGCGCGGGGCGATGGCGGGCAGCCATACGCGGGACGAGATCTCGCTCGACGAGCTGACCCGGCAGATGGCCGGGGGCAACGAGCTGGACGATCTCCGGCATGAGCTGGAGCGGGCGGCTGCGCCTACGCGGGTGGGCGGCCACGAGGTGCCCGGCACCGAGAAGTAACCCTGCGGCGCCCTGACCCCCCGCGCCTCCGGGTCGCCCCCGCTCGCGGCGCGGCGGGGCCTGGTCGCGCAGTTCCCCGCGCCCCGGAAGGGGCGGGTTGCGTGTGCTGTTGTTTCTCTGCGGCGGGGTGGGGGTTGATCGCGCAGTTCCCCGCGCCCCTAAAAGCGCACTTCGTGCGCCCTGCCGGTCGGCTGCGGCCCCGGTGGGGGCTGGTCGCGCAGTTCCCCGCGCCCCTGAGATGCGCACTGCGTGCGCCACCTCATCGGCCCCTGGGGACGGCGGCGAAGTGCTCCGCTGCTTGTGCGGGCCCCCGTCAATTCCTT
>NZ_JBEXOS010000102.1:0-17306 GCF_040611655.1 Streptomyces sp. NPDC006552 | reverse complement strand
GTGCGATGGACGCCGACCGTCCTGCCTTGCGCCTGTTCGTCCTGCACCACGCGGGCGGCGCTTTCGTCGTGGCTGAGCGCGCCGTTCCCCGCGCCCCTTACGGGGCCGGGACGCAGCGGCCTTCTTCGGTGCGGTAGGCCCACTTCGCGCCGTCCCGGACCAGTTCCTTCACGGCGCCGACGAACCGCTCGACGTGCTCGTCCGGCGTCCCCGCGCCGAAGCTGACCCGGATCGCGTTCAGCGACGTCTCCCCCGGCGCCGCCTCGGGCGCCCCGCACTCGCCCTGGGTGCCCGGGTCGGAGCCGAGCAGTGTCCGTACGAGCGGGTGGGCGCAGAACAGGCCGTCCCGCACGCCGATGCCGTACTCGGCGGAGAGCGCGGCGGCGAAGTGCGAGGAGTTCCAGCCCTCGACCACGAAGGAGAGGACCCCGACGCGCGGGGCGTCGTCCCCGAAGAGGGAGAGCACCTTCACCTCGGGCACCTCGGCGAGCCCCGCGCGCACCGTGCGGATCAGGTGCTGCTCGCGGGCGACCAGATCCTCGAAACCCGCCTCGGTGAGCGCCTTGCAGGCGGAGGCGATGGAGTAGACGCCGATGACGTTCGGCGAACCGGCCTCGTGCCGGGCGGCGCTGTCGTGCCACTCCACGTCCACCCCGCCGTCGGCGCGGCGCGCGACCGTGCGGGAGGCGCCGCCGCCGGCGAGGTAGGGCTCGGCGGCGCGCAGCCAGTCGGCGCGTCCGGCGAGCACCCCGGAGCCGAAGGGCGCGTACAGCTTGTGGCCGGAGAAGGCGATCCAGTCGACGTCCAGCTCCTGGACGGAGACCGGGTGGTGCGGGGCGAGCTGCGCGGCGTCGAGCACGATGCGGGCGCCGTGCGCGTGCGCAACCGCCGCCAGCTCGCGCACCGGCCACAGCTCACCGGTGACGTTCGAGGCGCCGGTCACGCAGACCAGGGCCGGGCCCTTGGGGCCTCCCCCGCTCGAACGAAGTGGGGAGCTTGGGGAGGGGTCGCGGTCGGCGAGGGCCCGCTCCAGGGTCGCGACGGCCTCGCCTGGGGTGCGCGGCGCGTTCAGGTACGTCACCTCGGCGTTGCGCCAGGGCAGCAGGGAGGCGTGGTGCTCGGTCTCGAAGACGAAGACCTGGCAGCCGGCGGGGAGCGCGGCGGCGAGCAGGTTGAGCGAGTCGGTGGTGGAGCGGGTGAAGACGAGCTGGTCGTCCGCGCGGCAGCCGAGGAACGCGGCGACGGTGGCCCGGGAGGTCTCGAACAGGTCGGTCGACAGCTGGGAGAGGTACCCGGCACCGCGGTGCACGCTGCCGTAGTAGGGCGCGTAGGCGGCGACGTCGTCCCACACCCGCTGCAGGGCCGGCGCGCTGGCGGCGTAGTCGAGGGCGGCGTAGGTCACCTCGCCGCCGGTGACGAGCGGCACGGTCACGTCGCGGCCGAGCACGGGCAGCGGGGCGGCGGTCTGGGTACAGGCGGCGGCGTCGACGGAAACGGACATGGCTGAACTCCCTGGCGAGGTAAGCGAATCGACCATGCCGGAGCTACGTCCGAGCGCTACGGAACAGGGCTCGACGGCATGGGGAGAAAAGAGGAACCGGGTACGCGGAGGCGGGGCCGAGACGCCCTATCGCATTCGCTTGCTCACGAGACTGCTCCCTTGAGGACCAGGACCCCAGGGTTGCGAGGGGTCCGCGCTTGCCATACGCCTTGCTGCGTACGGCCTGGTCTTCACCCAGGGCACCCCGCCACGGACGGAGGGTTGCCGGACAGCGGGCTGGGGCCTCGATCGCTGTCACTCATGACCTTGGACAGAATCCTGCCATACCTTCCGGATACGGCAAGGGCGCAGTCCAGTTCCTGAGACATGTGGACTGCGCCTCGCGTCACACCACGCGGGTGGTCACCGGTTGCTGGCGGCGACCCAGCGCTCCAGGGCCGCCTTGGCGGCGCCGGAGTCGATCGACTCGGCGGCCCGGTCCATGCCGGCCCGGAGCTGCTCGGTGAGCGTCCCCGGGCCCGGCCGGACGGCGACGAGCGCGGCGGCCGAGTTCAGCAGGACGGCGTCGCGGACCGGGCCGCGCTCCCCGTCGAGGAGGCGCCGGGCGACCTCGGCGTTGTACGACGGATCCCCGCCGCGCAGCGCCTCGATCCCCACGGTCGCGATGCCCACCTCCCGCGGGTCGAAGACCTCCTCGCGCACCGAGCCGTCGCGCACCACCCAGACCCGCGAGGTGCCGGTGATGGTCAGCTCGTCGAGCCCGTCGTCGCCGCGGAAGACCAGCGAGGAGTTCCCGCGCTCGGCGAAGACCCCGGCCACCACGGGCGCCATCCGCGGGTCGGCGACCCCGACCGCCTGCGCCCGTACCCGGGCCGGGTTGGTCAGCGGGCCGAGCAGGTTGAAGACCGTACGGATGCCGATCTGGCCGCGGGCCGCACCCGCGTGCCGCAGCGCCGGGTGGAACTTGATCGCGAAGCAGAAGGTGATCCCCGCTTCCTCGGCGACGCGCGGGACGCGCGCGGGCGGCAGATCCAGGTTGACGCCCAGCTTCTCCAGGACGTCCGAGGAGCCCGAGGCCGAGGAGGCGGCGCGGTTGCCGTGCTTGACGACCTTGGCGCCCGCCCCCGCGATCACGATGGCGGACATGGTGGAGATGTTGACGGTCTTGGCGCCGTCCCCGCCGGTCCCCACGATGTCGACGGTCTCGCCGGGCACCTCGATGGTGTTGGCGTGCTCGTACATCCCGCGGACCAGGCCGGTGATCTCCTGGACCGTCTCGCCCTTGGCGCGCAGGGCGACCACGAACGCGGCGATCTGCGCGTCGGTCGCCTCACCGCTCATGATGCGGTCCATCGCCCACGCGGTGTCGTCGGCGCTCTGGTCGCGGCCCTCCAGCAGGCCGTTCAGCACAGTGGGCCAGGAACGGGCCGCCGCGGTGTCGCCTCCAGCGGGGTTCAAAGCGCTCATGGCCGCTCCTGCTCGGTGTCATGGGGGACGGATCGCCACCCACCTTATCCAGCGCCGCGGACGGCAAAGAGCCCCCGTCCAGTGCCTGGACGAGGGCTCCTGCCGTGGCGGACAGCGCGGAGATCAGTGGTGGCCGTGGCCGCTGGTGATCTCCTTGTACTCCTCGGCGGTGGGCTTGGGGATCTGGTTGTTCTCCCCGTAGAAGCCCTTCGAGAGCTTGGCGCGCGTCTTCTGCAGGCGCGACGTCTTGCGCTCGACACCGTTCTCGTCGACCGAGGGGCCGATCTCGACCGGCTTGTACTGCTCGTGCGCGGTGAGCGTGTGCAGCGCCTCGGCACCGAGCGGCTCGTGGACCTCGACGAACTCACCGTGCGGCAGGCGCTTGATGATGCCGGACTCGCGTCCGTGCAGCACCTTGTCCCGGTCCCGGCGCTGGAGGCCGAGGCAGATCCGCTTGGTGGCGATGAAGACGAGGACCGGCACGACGAAGAAGCCGACCCGGACGAACCAGGTGATCGCGTTGATCGACAGGTGGAAGTGCGTGGCCCAGAGGTCGTTGCCACCACCGACGAGCAGGACGAAGTACCAGGAGATCCAGGCGGCACCGAAGGCGGTGCGCGTCGGGACGTTGCGCGGGCGGTCCAGGATGTGGTGCTCGCGCTTGTCGCCGGTGACCCAGGACTCGATGAACGGGTAGACCGCGATCGCGACCAGGACCAGCGGGAAGATGACCAGCGGGACGAAGACGCCCAGGACGAGCGTGTGGCCCCAGAGGTTGATCTCCCAGCCCGGCATCGTACGGATCAGGCCCTCGGAGAAGCCCATGTACCAGTCGGGCTGCGCGCCGGTGGAGACCTGGTCGATGCGGTACGGGCCGATGGCCCAGATCGGGTTGATCGAGGCGATGGCCGCGACGACCGCGATGACACCGAAGACCAGGAAGAAGAAGCCACCCGCCTTGGCCATGTAGACCGGCAGCAGCGGCATGCCGACGACGTTCTTCTCGGTCTTTCCGGCACCCGCGAACTGCGTGTGCTTGTGGTAGAAGACCAGGATCAGGTGGGCCACCAGCAGGCCGAGCATGATGCCCGGCAGCAGCAGGATGTGGACCGAGTAGAACCGCGCGACGAAGTCGCCGCCCGGGAACTCGCCGCCGAAGAGGAAGAACGACAGGTACGTGCCGACGATCGGCACGGACAGGACCGCGCCCTCCATGAAGCGGACACCGGTGCCGGAGAGCAGGTCGTCGGGGAGCGAGTAACCGGTGAAGCCGGTGAACATGCCGAGGACGAACAGCAGGAAGCCGAACAGCCAGTTGACCTCACGCGGCTTGCGGAACGCACCCGTGAAGAAGACGCGCATCATGTGCACGAACATGCCGGCGAGGAAGATCAGCGCCGCCCAGTGGTGGATCTGCCGGATCAGCAGACCACCGCGCACATCGAAGGAGATGTGCATGGTCGAGTTGAACGCCTCCGACATCAGCTGTCCCTTGAGCGGGACATAGCTGCCGTTGTACGTCACCTCGTTCATCGACGGGTGGAAGAACAGCGTCAGGTACACACCCGTGAGGATGATGATGATGAAGCTGTAGAGGCAGATCTCACCGAGCATGAAGGACCAGTGGTCCGGGAAGATCTTGCGCATGTTGGACTTGGCCAGGGAGTAGATCCCCAGGCGGCCGTCCGCCCAGTCGGCGACGCGCTCGCCGGCCGGTGCCTTCTCGCGAGAAGGCGCGTCATTGGTGGTCGTAGTACTCATCCGCGCTCCCAGAAGGCAGGGCCGACGGGCTCGGCGAAGTCGCCCTGCGCCACGAGGTAACCCTCGTCATCGACGTCGATGTGCAACTGCGGCAGCGCGTGACCGGCGGGTCCGAAGATCACCCGCGCACCGTCGGAGAGGTCGAAGGTGGACTGGTGGCACGGGCACAGCACGTGGTGCGTCTGCTGCTCGTACAGGGAGATCGGGCAACCGACGTGGGTGCAGATCTTCGAGTACGCAACGACGCCCTCGTGGGACCAGGCCAGCTCGCGCTTGTCCTTGATGTTCTCCGGCTGGATGCGGACCAGCATCAGCGCGGCCTTGCCCATGACCTGCTGGAAGTCCTCGTCGTGCTCCTCCACGCCCTCGGGCTTGGCGAAGGTGAGCGAACCGACCGCGATGTCCGAGGCACGCAGCGGCTCGTTCGTGTTCATGTTGACGAGCTTGAGGCCCTTCTTCCAGGCCGTGGTGCGCAGCTTCTTCTCGGGCAGCGGCCCGAGGTCGCGCAGGAGCACGACGCCGGAGAGCGGCACCAGGGCCAGCGCGCCGAAGAGCGTGTTGCGGATCAGCTTGCGCCGGCCGAACTGCGACTCGCGCGCGCCGTCGGCGAAGTCCGACAGGACCTTGGCCCGGACCTCGGGCTCGGCCTCGATCGGGTGACGCTCGGCGGCGACCTCGACGTCGGACATCAGGGTGCGGGCCCAGTGGACCGCGCCCGCGCCGATGCAGAACAGGGCCACGCCCAGGGTCAGGCCGAGCGCGAAGTTGAGCGCGCTGATGTGCCCGATCGGGAAGACGTAGATGCTCTGGTCGACGTCGATGGCGACGTACGAGGCGATGAACGCGACGGTGGCCAGCATCGAGATCGTGAACAGCATCGCCACGACGCGCTCGGACCGCCGGGCGGCCCGCTCCTCGATGTCCTGGATCCGGTGCTCGTGCTCGGGCAGCCCCGGGTCGGCGAAGGGGTTGTCCTTCACCTGGACCGAGCCGTGCCCGGTCTCCTGCTCGGTGGGCAGGTTCTCTTCTGGAATGTCTTGGCTACTCATGACTTCTTGGCCTTTGCGGTCCGAGCGGCGACCCAGATGGCGACGGCGACCAGGGCGCCGAGACCGAAGATCCAGGCGAACAGACCCTCGCTGACCGGGCCGAGCCCGCCCAGCTTGAGGCCGCCGGGGCTCTCCGACTTGTCGCCGTTGACCGCGTCGAGGTACGCGATGATGTCCTTCTTGTTCTGCTTGGTCATCGTCGTGTCCGGGAAGGACGGCATGTTCTGCGGGCCGGTCTGCATGGCCTCGTAGATGTGCTTGGGAGCGACATCCCCGAGGTTCGGCGCGAACTTGCCGTGCGTCAGCGCGCCGCCTTCACCGGTGAAGTTGTGGCACTGCGCGCAGTTGGTGCGGAACAGTTCGCCACCCTTGGCGATGTCCGCGCCGTCCGGGTTGTAGTCCTTCGAGGTCGGCGCGACAGGACCGGCGCCCAGCGAGGCGATGTACGCCGCGAGCTGGTCGATCTCGGCCTGCGAGTAGATGACCTTCTTCTTCGGGACCTGAGCGCCCGGCTGCTGGGCCGGCATGCGGCCCGTACCGACCTGGAAGTCGACGGCGGCAGAGCCGACGCCCACCAGGCTCGGGCCGTCGGTGCTGCCCTGACCGCCGGTTCCGTGGCAGCTGGCGCAGCCGACGGAGTAGAGCTTCTTGCCCTCGTCGATGGCGAGGGACTGGGCGGTTTCATCGGCCTGCGCCTTGCTCGCGGGCGCGAACGCGGCGTACAGCCCCCCGGTGGCCGCCAGCGCGAGGAGTAGGACGACGACCGCCGCCAGCGGATGGCGTCGTCGTGCGGAGAGCTTTTTCACGGATTACCCCGGTGTCAGGATCTTCTGCGTCGGTGCTGCGGGAATGTGTCGGGTTCTGCGCCCGATGCTGTGATCTTCGGACTACTTGATCAGGTAGATCGTGGCGAAGAGGCCGATCCAGACGACGTCGACGAAGTGCCAGTAGTAGGACACGACGATGGCGGCGGTCGCCTGCTCGTGGGTGAACCTCCGGGCCGCGTACGTCCTGCCGAGGACGAACAGGAAGGCGATGAGCCCGCCTGTCACGTGCATGCCGTGGAAGCCGGTGGTCAGGTAGAACACCGAGCCGTACGGGTCGGAGGAGAGCGAGAGCCCGTCCTTCTTGACCAGTTCGGTGTACTCGAAGACCTGACCGCCGATGAAGATCGCACCCATGATGAAGGTGACGATGAACCACATTCTGAGCTTCTTCACGTCACCGCGCTCGGCGGCGAAGACGCCGAGCTGGCAGGTGAGTGAGGAGAGCACCAGGATCGTGGTGTTCGTCGCCGAGAACGGAAGGTTCAGGCTGGACGCCATTTCCTTCCAGTGATCCGGTCCCGTCACCGATCGCAGGGTGAAGTACATCGCGAAGAGGGCCGCGAAGAACATCAGCTCGGAACTCAGCCAGATGATGGTTCCGACGCTGGTGAGGTTCGGTCGATTGACCGACGGGTGCGCGTGCCCGGTTTCTACTGTCGTTGCTGTCGCCACGACCGACATTATGTCGGTCGCTTATCTCGCCCTCACTCCGGGGGGTGCCGTTCGGAGTGTCTGGGGGGTGTGTCCAGCCCATATGGCCCAGCGGAGGGCTGTGCGAACCGGTGTTGACGGGGTGTCGGGAGGAGTAGGCTCCGCGCCGAGGACACCGCAAGACGCCCCAGACTGACAACGCCTCGGAGGAACGATGCAGTCGACCGCGACGGTTCTGGTCTACAGCGACGACGCCCACACGCGGGAGCAGGTCCGGCTCGCGACCGGTCGCCGGCCCGCGTCGGACGTCCCCGAGGTCCAGTTCATCGAGTGCGCGACCCTGCCCGCCGTCCTCAAGGAGCTGGACCGGGGCGGCATCGACGTCGTCGTCCTGGACGGCGAGGCGGCCCCCGCGGGCGGGATGGGCGTGTGCCGGCAGATCAAGGACGAGGTCTTCCGCTGCCCGCCGGTGCTGCTGCTGATCGGCCGCCCGCAGGACGCCTGGCTGGCCACGTGGAGCCGCGCTGAGGCGGCGGTGACGCTGCCGGTCGACCCGGTCGACTTCCCGGCCGCGCTGGCCTCCCTGCTCCGCTCCCGCCAGGCCGTCAGCGCCTGACGCCCCCGGCTCCGCCGACGGCTCCGGTACGCCCTCGGCGTACCGGAGCCGGAAGTCTCACACCGGCGGGCTCAGACCTCCGGGCTCAGCCGCGCCTGGCTGACCGGGTCGGCCTTGCCGGTGGCGGTGGCGGACAGGGCGCTGCCCTCGCCCCACTTCTTCCAGCTGAGGTTCCAGTCGCCGAATCCGTTCCCGAACGGGTCCATCTCGGCGCCGGAGCTGTTGACGACCTTCACGATGTCGCCCTCGCGCACGGTGTTGAAGAACCAGGCGGCGTTGCCGGTGCTCATGCCGGTGCAGCCGTGGCTGACGTTGGCGTACCCCTGGGAGCCGGTGGACCAGGGCGCGGCGTGCACGTACTCGCCGCTCCAGGTGACGCGGGTCGCGTAGTACACGGGCAGGTCGTAGGAGTCCGAGGAGCCGGCGGCGATGCCGATGCTCTCACCGCGCATACGTACGTAGTACTCCTTGCCCAGCACGACCTTGACGCCGTTGCGGGTGTCGAAGCCGGGCTTGCCCGTGGTGACCGGGATCTCGTTGATGGCCTTGCCGTTGCGGTAGACCGTCATGGAGTGCGAGCCCGCGTCGGTGACCGCCTCGATGCGGTCGCCCGTGGTGAGCGTCAGCGGCTTGCTCTCGCCGCCCCAGAGCCCTTCGCCGACCTTGAGGCCCTGGAGGTTGCTGCGGACCGTGATGGTGGCGTGGGCGGGCCAGTACTCCTTGGGGCGGTAGTGCAGCGTCTTGCTGTCCACCCAGTACCAGGAGCCGCCGTCCGCGGCCGGTTCGGAGCTGACCTTCAGGGCCCGCTCCACGACGGCGCGGGCCTTCTCGTCCTTGACCGGCTTGTTCAGCTCGGCCGTGATGGGCTGGCCGACGCCGTACGTGCCGTGCTCGGGGCCGAACGTGGCCTTCAGGGCCCGCTCCTTGCCCGGGCTGCCCGTCTCGAGGGAGAGGACCTTGCGGCCGGGCGCGCCGTCCTCGTCCATGGTGCTGACCCGGACGGTGTACCGGGCGTCCGCGGCCAGTGGGGAGGTGGTGTGCCACCTGCGGCCGTCGGCGGAGAGTTCGCCCGCCACGTAGCGCCCCTGGGCGTCCGTGGCGGTGACGTCGGTGATGCGTCCCTCGTCGCCCTGGGCGCTGACTTCCAGGGGCTTGTCGGGGTCCGCCTTCCGACCCCCCACGGGCCCGCTGAAGGAGATCTGGCTCGCCGCGTCGTAGGGCTTGGCGGAGAGCGGGTGGCCGGAGCTGCCGCAGGCCGTGAGGCCCGCACCGAGTGCGGCCACCAGCAGGCTGCAGCCAAGAACCGTACGGATGCGCGGAGAGTGGTCCATGACCACACCGTAAGAAGGTTCGCCGCGTCCAGCGCGGTGAAATGAGCCGGTCGGGGCACGGCCGACACGCCGAAGGGCCCGGACGCTCCCTCGGGAGTGTCCGGGCCCTTCGCCGCGTGCCGTCAGAACCGGAGGGTGCTACTGGTTCTGGTTCTCACCGCGGTAGTACTCGAAGACCCAGCCCCACAGGCCGAACATGATGACGGGGGCCGAGAAGTACAGCAGCCACCAGCCGAAGACGACGCCCAGGAAGGCGAGCGCGCCACCGACGGCCAGGGAGAGCGGCTGCCAGGAGTGCGGGCTGAAGAAGCCCACCTCGCCGGCGTCGTCCGCGACGTCGGCTTCCTTGTTGTCCTGCGCGCCGGTGTCGACCCGCCGGGCCGTGAAGGCCAGGTAGTAGCCGATCATGATGCACAGACCGAACGCCAGGAAGAGCGCCGTCGTACCGGCCGGCTCCTTCGACCACACGCCGTAGACACCGGCCATGATCAGGACGAAGAGGCTCAGCCAGATGAACATCTTGCCTTGGACCTTCACTTGCCGGCCTCCTTGCTGCCAGCCAGCGCCTTGTCACCATGGCCGGAGTTCTCCAGCTGGTCCAAGGCCGCGATCTCAGGGTGATGCAGGTCGAACGCCGGCGATTCCGAGCGGATCCGCGGCAGGGTGAGGAAGTTGTGCCGCGGCGGCGGGCAGGACGTCGCCCATTCGAGCGAGCGGCCGTAGCCCCACGGGTCGTCGACCTCGATCTTCTTGCCGTACTTGGCGGTCTTCCACACGTTGTAGAAGAACGGCAGGATCGACAGGCCGAGCACGAACGAGGAGATCGTCGAGACCGTGTTCAGGGCGGTGAAGCCGTCGACCGCGAGGTAGTCCGCGTACCGGCGCGGCATGCCCTCGACGCCCAGCCAGTGCTGGACCAGGAACGTGCCGTGGAAGCCGCAGAACAGCGTCCAGAAGGTGATCTTGCCGAGCCGCTCGTCGAGCATCTTGCCGGTGAACTTCGGCCACCAGAAGTGGAAGCCGGAGAACATCGCGAAGACGACGGTGCCGAACACCACGTAGTGGAAGTGCGCCACCACGAAGTACGAGTCCGAGATGTGGAAGTCCAGCGGCGGGGCCGCCAGGATCACGCCGGTCAGACCACCGAAGGTGAAGGTGATCAGGAAGCCGATCGCCCAGAGCATCGGTGTCTCGAAGGACAGTGAGCCCTTCCACATCGTCCCGATCCAGTTGAAGAACTTCACGCCTGTTGGTACAGCGATCAAGAACGTCATGAAGGAGAAGAACGGGAGCAGCACGCCACCGGTCACGTACATGTGGTGCGCCCACACGGTCACGGAGAGGCCGGCGATGGCGATGGTCGCCCCGATGAGGCCCGAGTAACCGAACATCGGCTTTCTCGAGAACACCGGGATCACTTCGGAAATGATTCCGAAGAATGGCAGGGCGATGATGTACACCTCTGGATGGCCGAAGAACCAGAAGAGGTGTTGCCAGAGCAACGCGCCGCCGTTCGCGGCATCGAAGACGTGCGCTCCGAACTTGCGGTCCGCCTCCAGGGCGAACAGCGCGGCGGCGAGCACCGGGAAGGCCAGCAGGACCAGCACACCGGTGAGCAGCACGTTCCACACGAAGATCGGCATGCGGAACATCGTCATGCCGGGAGCGCGCATGCAGATGATCGTGGTGATGAAGTTGACCGAGCCGAGGATCGTGCCGAAGCCGGAGAAGGCCAGACCCATGATCCACATGTCGGCGCCGATGCCCGGCGACCGGACGGCGTCCGAGAGCGGGCTGTAGGCGAACCAGCCGAAGTCGGCGGCGCCCTGCGGGGTGAGGAAGCCGGCGACCGCGATCAGCGAGCCGAACAGGTACAGCCAGTAGGCGAACATGTTCAGCCGCGGGAACGCGACGTCGGGGGCGCCGATCTGCAGCGGCATGATCCAGTTCGCGAAGCCCGCGAACAGCGGCGTCGCGAACATCAGCAGCATGATCGTGCCGTGCATCGTGAACGCCTGGTTGAACTGCTCGTTCGACATGATCTGCGTGCCGGGACGGGCCAGCTCGGCGCGCATGAAGAGCGCGAGCAGACCGCCGATGCAGAAGAACGCGAACGATGTGGCCAGGTACAGCGTGCCGATCGTCTTGTGGTCGGTGGTGGTCAGCCACTTGATCACGGTCGCGCCCGGGCTCTTGGGCCGAGCCGGCAGCTCGTTCTCGTACGAGTCTTCAGCTGCCGCGGCACCCTTGGGATCGTTGAGGATGCTCACAGGTTGTTCGTCTCCCGGTTCTTCTCGTGTTCCGTCTGGGCGATGCCAGCCGGGACGTAACCGGTCTGCCCCTTCTTGGCAAGGTCCTTGAGGTGCTGCTCGTAGCGCTCAGGAGAGACGACCTTCACGTTGAAGAGCATCCGGGAGTGGTCGACGCCGCACAGCTCGGCGCACTTGCCCAGGAAGGTCCCCTCCTTGTTCGGGGTCACCTCGAACGAGTTGGTGTGGCCCGGGATGACGTCCTGCTTCATGAGGAACGGCACCACCCAGAAGGAGTGGATGACGTCCCGCGAAGTGAGGACGAACCGGACCTTCTCGCCCTTGGGGAGCCAGAGGGTCGGGCCGGGGTTGTGCGTCTGAGGGTTCCGCGTACCGGGGGTACCCACCTCGTAGACACCACCGGCGTTCGCCGGGAAGTCGTCCTTGAAGCGCTGCGGGATCGCGGAGAGCTCCTTGGAGGTCTTCGCGTCACCGTCGACACCGGGCACGTTCTCGACGTAGTTGAAGCCCCAGCTCCACTGGTAGCCGACCACGTTGACGGTGTGCGCCGGCTTGTCGTCGAGCTTGAGCAGCTTCGACTCGTCGCGCGCGGTGAAGTAGAAGAGGACCGACACGATGATCAGAGGAACGACCGTGTAGAGGGCCTCGAGCGGCATGTTGTACCGCGTCTGCGTCGGAACCTCGATCTTGGTGCGGCTACGCCGGTGGAAGATGACACTCCACAGGATCAGCCCCCACACCAGCACGCCCGTGGCGAGCGCTGCCGCCCACGAGCCCTGCCAGAGGGAGAGGATCCGTGGGCCCTCTTCCGTCACCGGAGTGGGCATACCAAGACGGGGGAAGTCCTTGTATGTGCAACCGGTTGCGGTTACCAGGATCAGGCCCGCAGTCAGCACCTGCGGCAGCTTCCGCCGCATCGGGCGCCGCGACGAGCGGTCGGAGCCGTTGGGACTCACGTAGCGCCTTCCCGAGAGTCTCGCCCGCGCTGGTTGGCTACGGCCGTCTCGCTGGTCGCTCGCCGCCCTGGCACACGGGCAGGGGTTTGGATGTTTATGCGGACCAAACCCTACTGGACGCTATTTGGGGTCGCGCGGGGAGGGTGCCTAACGCGCCGCGGGTCACTCCGAAGGGTGGGATCCTGCCCTATTGGGGGTTTCTGACGGGGTCTCGGTACGCCTGACAGCTCGGGTTCTCCCGCCGGGTGGCGACTGCCGGTCCGTCGTGGTTGCTCGCGCAGTTCCCCGCACCCCTGGCGGGGCGCCCCGGCGCGCGGGCGCCCTAGCGTAGGGGCGTGTCCTATTTCGATGTCGCCTCCTCCGCCCCTCTTCATCCCGTTGCCCGGCAGGCGCTGCTGGCCTCCCTTGATGACGGGTGGGCCGATCCGTCCCGGTTGTACCGGGAAGGACGAAAGGCGCGGCTTCTCCTTGACGCCGCGCGCGAGGCGGCCGCCGAGGCGGTGGGGTGCCGGCCCGACGAGCTGGTCTTCACCGCCTCGGGGACGCGCGCCGTGCACGAGGGGATCGCCGGCGCGCTCGCCGGCCGTCGGCGTGTCGGACGGCACCTGGTGGTCTCCGCGGTGGAGCACTCGGCCGTCCTCCATTCGGCGGCGGCCCACGAGCACGGCGGCGGCGCGGTGACCGAGGTGGGCGTCGGGCGGGAGGGCGCGGTGTCCGCCGCGGGCTACGCCGATGCCCTGCGGCCGGACACCGCCCTGGCCTGTCTGCAGTCGGCCAACCACGAGGTGGGCACGGTCCAGCCCGTGGCGGAGGTGGCCGAGGCGTGCCGGGCCGCGGGGGTGCCGCTCTTCGTGGACGCGGCGCAGTCGCTGGCCTGGGGGCCGGTGGCGGCGGGCTGGTCGGTGCTGGCCGGCAGCGCGCACAAGTGGGGCGGCCCGGCCGGGGTCGGGGTGCTCGCCGTGCGCAAGGGGGTGCGGTTCGCGCCGCGGGGGCCCGCGGACGAGCGGGAGTCCGGGCGGGCGGCGGGGTTCGAGAACATCCCGGCCGTGGTGGCCGCCGCCGCCTCGCTGCGGGCGGTGCGGGCCGAGGCGGCCGGGGAGGCGGCGCGGCTGCGGGAGTTGACGGACCGGATGCGGGCGCGGCTGCCCCGGCTGGTGCCGGACGTGGAGGTCGTCGGGGACCCGGAGCGGCGGCTGCCGCATCTGCTGACGTTCTCGTGTCTCTATGTCGACGGGGAGACGGTCCTGCACGAGCTGGACCGGGCCGGCTTCTCGGTCTCCTCGGGCTCGTCGTGCACCAGCAGCACGCTGACGCCCAGCCATGTGCTGCGCGCCATGGGTGTGGTGAGCGAGGGGAACGTACGGGTGTCGCTGCCGCTCGGGGTGGCGGAGGCGGAGGTCGAGCGGTTCCTGGAGGTGCTGCCCGGGGTGGTGCGGGGGGTGCGGGAGAAGCTCGGGGTGCCGGTGGCCCCGGCGGACGGGGATGCGGAGGCGGTGACCGTCGACGCGATCGGCATGACCTGTCCGCGGCCGGTGATCGAGCTGGCCCGGGCGATCGGCCGCGTCCGGGCCGGCGGCACGGTGACTGTCGTCGCCGATGACGAGGTCGCCGCCGTTGACATCCCGGCGTGGTGTTTCACGCAGGGCCACGAGTACGTGGGGGCTGCGCCCGGGCCGGACGGGGCCGTCGCCTATGAGGTACGCAGGGCCCCGTAAGGAGCGCGGGGAACGGCGGCGCAACCCGCGAAAAGCCGCGGACGCGTCTGCTCGGTGCATGAGCAGACGCGTCCGCGGCTTTCGTTGTGGCTGGTCGCGCCGTTCCCCGCGCCCCTTACGGGGTGCTAGTTGAGGTAGGACTCGACCTCGGCCGCGGCCTCGTCGCCGTAGGCCTTGCGGAACCGGTCCATGAACGGGGCGCGAGCCAACGCGTACTCCTGGGTGCCCAGCGTCTCGATGACCAGCGTCGCGAGCATGCAGCCGACCTGCGCGGCCCGCTCCAGGGAGGCGCCCCAGACGAGCCCCGAGAGGAAGCCCGCCCGGAACGCGTCGCCGACGCCGGTCGGGTCGACCTTGGCGTTCTCCTCGGGGCAGCCGACCTCGATGGGGTCCTCGCCGACCCGCTCGATGCGCACGCCCCGCGCGCCGAGGGTGGTGACGCGGTGGCCGACCCTGCCGAGGATCTCCGCCTCGGTCCAGCCGGTCTTCGACTCGATGAGGCCCTTCTCGTACTCGTTGGAGAAGAGGTACGTGGCGCCGTCGAGCAGGAGCCGGATCTCCTCGCCGTTCATGCGGGCGATCTGCTGCGAGAAGTCGGCGGCGAAGGGGATCTTGCGGGAGCGGCACTCCTCGGTGTGGCGCATCATCCCTTCCGGGTCGTCCGCGCCGATGAGCACCAGGTCGAGACCGCCCACCCGGTCGGCGACGGTCTTCAGCTCGATGAGGCGGGCCTCGCTCATCGCGCCGGTGTAGAAGGAGCCGATCTGGTTGTGGTCGGCGTCCGTGGTGCAGACGAAGCGGGCGGTGTGCAGGGTCTCGGAGATGCGGACCGAGTCGGTGTCCACGCCGTGCCGCTCCAGCCAGGCGCGGTACTCGTCGAAGTCGGACCCGGCCGCGCCCACGAGGACCGGGCCGGTGCCGAGCTGGCCCATGCCGAAGGCGATGTTGGCGCCGACTCCGCCCCGGCGCACGTCGAGGTTGTCGACGAGGAAGGAGAGGGAGACCGTGTGCAGCTGGTCGGCGACGAGTTGGTCGGCGAAGCGGCCGGGGAAGGTCATCAGGTGGTCGGTGGCGATGGATCCGGTGACTGCGATGCGCACGGCGAGGTCACGCTTCCTGCGGGGAAAGGGGTTGACAGTCCACGCTATCCGGTGGAGGGCCCTCCCCTGAAGAGTGCCGAAGTGCGGAAAACTACCCGATAGTAGGGCTTTTCTCCGGAGACCAGGCGTGTCTACGGTGCGGACATGACGTACGACGTGTCCTTCATGGCCCAGGACGGGCTCGCCGCCCTGCGCGGCGACTGCGCGCGGATGGTTCCGCACTGGGTGCTGCCGCGCGCCCCGTGGGAGACCGACCGGCCGGCGGCCGTGCCGTCCGCGGCCGGTATCCACGGCGTCGTCGTGCCCGCCGCCTCCGCCCGGCTCATCGACGCCATGGCGGATTTCGGCGACTGACGGCGCCCGGCAGGGAACCGCGCGCTCCCCTCTCACGTCCCATCGCCGTGCCCTGGTGCACTCCCCCGTCCGGGGGACACGGGACAGACGTGGCGGCTGAAGGAGCGATGCAGTGAGCACCGAAGAGCAGACGCAGGATCGGCACCAGCGACGACGCACGCTCGCCGTCGCCTCGGTCGCGGCGGCTGTGCTGCTCGCCGGCGGCGGTGGGGCGTACCTGGCGACGAGCGCGTCAGGCGGCGGCGAGGACCAGCACACCGGCGCGGGTGACAGCGGCACTCCCCCGCCGCTCGCCCTGGACGGCTACGCGCGAGGCGGCGGCCCGGGGACGACGAACGGGATCGCGCCCGGCGAGCCGGACCCGAACGGCACGCGCTACAAGGCGACCGGCACGCTGCCGGACGGCCCCGGCGAGGCCCCGGTCTACCGCGCCACCGGCACGGTGACGGCCGCCGAGGTGGCCACCCTCGCCGCCGCCTTCGACGTGCACGGCACACCGCGCCTGGTGGACGGCGCCTGGCGCCTGGGCCCGGCCGGGGACGGGTCGGGGCCCTCGCTCCAGGTGAACCGGGCGGCGCCGGGGACCTGGACCTACGCGCGATACGCGCCGTCGGCGGGCAGCAAGTGCGCCGGCCCGGCGAAGTGCCCGGACCCGGCGGGCGGCGGGAGCGAGCAGGACGCGGTGAGCGAGAGCGCGGCGAAGCGGAGCGCGGCGCCGGTCCTGAAGGCGCTGGGCCAGGACGACGCCGCGCTGGACGCGACCCAGCTCATGGGCGCCACCCGGGTGGTCAACGCCGATCCGACGGTGGGCGGCCTGCCCACGTACGGCTGGTCGACCGGGATCCAGGTCGGCGCGGACGGCCGGGTGAGCGGCGGCAGCGGGCAGCTGAAGGCGCCGGTCGAGGGTGCTACGTACCCGACGGTGGGGGCGAAGGAGACGATCGAGCGGCTGAACAGCGCGGCGGCGGGCGACCGTGGCACGGTGGGCGGCTGCGCGAGCGCGGCGCCGCTGGACGGGCGTTCGGCCGGCTCCGGCGAGGGCGCCGGGTGCACGCCGTCGTCGCCGCGGCCGCCGGCCGCCACGACGGTCTCGGTCACCGGGGCCACGTTCGGGCTCGCCGCGCACTACGTGGACGGGCGGCAGGCACTGGTGCCGTCGTGGCTGTTCCGGGTGGAGCCGGGCGGGGGCGGCAAGGAGTTCACCGTGACGCATCCGGCGGTCGAGCCGAAGTTCCTGGTGGCGCCCGGGAGTTCCACCTCCCCGACTGCGCCGTCGTCGTCTGCCGGGACGGACGAGCACGACGTACGGGTGCAGGGGTACGGGACGGCCGGGCGGACCCTGACGCTGCACTTCACCGGGGGCGTGTGCGCGACGTACGCGGCGACGGCGCGGGAGTCCGGCGGGAAGGTCGCCGTGCGCGTGACCTCCACCGAGAAGAAGGGCGGCGTCTGCGTCAAGGTGGCGAAGTTCTACACCCTGCCGGTGACGCTGGACGCCCCGCTGGACGGGCGGAAGGTCGTGGGGACGGACGGCTCCGCCGTGGCGCCCGCGCAGAAGAACGGGCCGGGCGGGGCCACTCCGGCGCCGCGCGGCTGACCCGGGCCGCGAGCGGGTCCGGACACGGCGAAGGGCGGTCACCCCGGCCGGCTACGCCCAGCCGTGTCATCTGACGGCCCGGGTCGGAGATCGCGTTCGTCGCCATGTTCC
>NZ_JBEXOS010000101.1:0-17362 GCF_040611655.1 Streptomyces sp. NPDC006552 | reverse complement strand
CTTATGCCTTCCAGCGCAGCCGGTACTGGCTTGATGTGCCGAAGGTGCAGGTCAGTGCTGACCGGGTGGAGGAGGAGTTCTGGCGGTCCGTGGAGGAGGGCGACCTGGATGCGCTCGCCGGTTCGCTCGGGGTCCGGGAGGGGCTGGAGGCGGTCGTTCCCGCGCTGGCCACCTGGCGCACCACCCGCCGCGAGCGGGAGACGCTCGACAGCTGGGCCTACCGCGTGGTGTGGAGGCCGTTCGCCACTCCCGGCAGTGGGGCCGGCCTCGGCGGCGACTGGCTGCTCGTCGTGCCCGAGGGCCGAGACGGTGACGACCTCACGGCGCGGACCCGCCGTGTGCTGGAGCAGTCGGGCGCAGGCGTCGTACCCGTCGTCGTACCCGAACAAGCGGACCGTGTGGTCCTCGCCGAGCTGCTCGACGCGGCCGTCCTGGACGCGGGAGGCGGACCGGCGGGAGTGCTGTCCCTGCTCGCCCTCGACGACGAACCGGACAAGCGCAGCCCCGGGGTCTCCAAGGGGCTGCTGGCGTCCATGGCGTTGAGCCAGGCCCTCACCGACGCCGGTGTCCGGGCCGGACTGTGGACGCTGACGCGCGGAGCCGTGACGGTCGACGCCGGTGACGGACAGGCACCCAACGCGGAGCAGGCCGCCGTGTGGGGCCTGCTCCGGGTCGCCGCGCTCGACGACCCCGAGCGGGCCGGCGGCCTGGTCGACCTTCCCGCCGACGGTGCCGCCGACGTGCTGTCCCACCTGCCCGCGCTGCTGACCGGCGGCACGGCTCCCGGCGCTCCGGGCGGCGAGAGCGAGTTCGCGCTGCGGGCCGGTCCCACGGGCGTCCGGGTCCGCCGCATGGTGCGCTCGCCGCTCGGCGGCGCGGGCCTCGCCAGGCCGTCCGGGTGGCAACCCCGCGGGACCGTGCTGGTCACCGGCGGCACCGGCGCGCTCGGCGCCCACGTCGCCCGGGACCTCGCCCGCGAGGGCGCCGAGCACCTCGTGCTCACCAGCAGGCGCGGCCCCGACGCGCCCGGAGCGGAGGCGCTGGAACGGGAGTTGACCGGCCTCGGCTGCCGGGTCACGATCGCCGCCTGCGACGTCGCCGACCGGGACGCGCTCGCCGCGCTCCTGGACGGTCTTCCGGCCGAGCCCGCGCTGACGGCGGTCGTGCACACCGCGGGCGCCGTCGACCAGGCGCGGCCGCTGACCGAGGTCGAGGCGGGCGAGGCGGTCGACCTGATGCACGCGAAAGTCGTCGGTGCCCAGAATCTGCACGAACTGCTCGCCGGGCACCCCCTGGACGCGTTCGTGCTCTTCTCCTCCGGCGCCGGTGTCTGGGGCAACGGCGGACAGGCACCGTACGCGGCGGCCAACGCCCACCTCGACGCCCTCGCCGAGCGCCGCCGAGCTGCTGGGCTGCCCGCGACCTCCGTCGCGTGGGGTGCCTGGGCGGGCGGCGGCATGGTCGACGCTGAGGTGGGGGAGCAGCTGCTGAGGCGCGGCGTGCCCGCGATGGAGCCGCGGCTCGCCGCCCGCGCCCTGCGCGAAGCGGTGACGGCGGACGACGCGACCGTCGTCGTGGCGGACATCCGCTGGGACCGTTTCGTCCCGGCCTACTGCGCCCACGGGCACCGTCCGCTCCTCGACGAGATCCCGGACGTCCAGGCATTCGCGGCCGCCCAGGCCGCTCAGCAGACCGAGGACGCCGCCGCGCGAGCGGCGGACGGGGCCCCGGCCGTGAGCGGGCCGCGCGCCGAGCTGACCGCGCTGCCCCCGGCCAAGCGCAGGCGCCGGCTGGCCGAACTGATCCGCACCCACGTGAGCGCGGTGCTCGGCTCCGGACCGGGTGAGGCGGTCAAGCCCGGCCAGGCGTTCCGCGACATGGGCTTCGACTCCCTGACCGCCCTGGAACTGCGCAACAGGCTCGGCGCCGCGCTCGGCACCAGACTCTCCGCGACGCTCGTCTTCGACCACCCCACACCGAACGCGCTCGCCGACCACCTCGGCGCGGAGCTGTTCCCGGCCGGTGCCGGCGACGACGCCGGCCTCGACCCCCGGCTCCGGGAGATCGAGGCCGCCTACCGCGGCGACCCGGACCCGGCCGGCCGGCGGGAACTCGCCGCCGCGGTGCGCGGTCTGCTCGACTCCTGGGCCGCGTCGACGGACGCGCCGCCGCTGCCGTCCGTCGACCCCGCCGGCGCCGTCGACGCCGTGGACGAGGAACTGGTCGGCGCCTCCGACCAGGACATGTTCGACCTGATCGACAAGGAACTCGGGATCTCCTGAGCGGTCCCCGACACGACATCCCGATTCTCGAAGCGCGAAGGGCTGACTGGCATGGCCAACACGGACACCACCGAGGACAAGCTGCGGGAGTACCTCAAGCGCGTCACCACGGACCTGCGGCAGACCCGCGGCAGGCTCACCGACCTGGAGACGCGGGCGCACGAGCCCGTCGCCATCGTGGCCACCGCCTGCCACCTGCCCGGCGGGGTGCGCAGCCCCGAGGAACTGTGGCGGCTCGTCGCCGACGGCGTCGACACCGTCTCGGACCTGCCCTCCGACCGCGGCTGGGACATCGACGCGCTGTACGACCCCGACCCCGAGCGCATCGGGACCAGTTACGTCCGCCAGGGCGCCTTCCTCCACGACGCGGCCGAGTTCGACGCCGGTTTCTTCGAGATATCACCGCGTGAGGCCACCGCCATGGACCCGCAGCAGCGGCTCCTCCTGGAGACCACCTGGGAGGCGTTCGAACGCGGCGGCATCGACCCGACCACCCTGCGGGGCAGCGCCACCGGTGTCTTCGTCGGCGCCAGCAACCAGGCGTACGCCCCGGACGGCACCCGCGCTCCCGAGGGCATCGAGGGGCACCTGCTGACCGGCGGGTCCGCCGCCGTCCTGTCCGGCCGCATCGCCTACAACTTCGGCTTCGAGGGCCCGGCCGTCAGCCTCGACACCATGTGCTCCTCCTCGCTCGTGGCCCTCCACCTCGCCGTGCGGGCCCTGCGCTCCGGCGAATGCTCCATGGCCGTCGCGGGCGGTGTCACCGTCATGGCCAGCATGCGCAACTTCATCGAGTTCAGCCGCCAGCGCGGACTGGCCGCCGACGGCCGCTGCAAGCCCTTCGCCGCCGGCGCCGACGGCACCGGCTGGGGCGAGGGCGTAGGTGTCCTGCTCCTGGAGCGGCTGTCGGACGCGCGGGCCAACGGCCATCAGGTCCTCGCGGTCATCCGGGGTTCGGCCATCAACCAGGACGGTGCGTCGAACGGCCTGACCGCGCCGAACGGGCCGTCCCAGCAGCGCGTCATCCGCGCGGCCCTCTCCGACGCGGGCCTGACGGCGGCGGACGTCGACGTGGTCGAGGCGCACGGCACGGGCACCAAGCTCGGCGACCCGATCGAGGCCCAGGCGCTGCTGGCCACCTACGGCAAGGAACGCGACGCCGACCACCCGCTGTGGATCGGCTCCCTGAAGTCCAACGTCGGCCACACGCAGGCCGCGTCCGGTGTCGCCGGCGTCATCAAGATGGTCGAGTCGCTGCGGCACGGCGTGGCCCCCAAGTCGCTGCACGGCGACGAACCCACCCCGCACGTCGACTGGTCCTCCGGCACCCTGCGCCTGCTGACCGAAGCCGTCGACTGGCCCGCGAGCGGCCGGCCGCGCCGGGCCGGCGTCTCCTCCTTCGGCGGCAGCGGCACCAACGCGCACGTCGTCCTCGAACAGGCGCCGGCCCCCGAACCCGCCGAGCGTGAGGGAACGGCCGGGCAGACCGGGACCGCCGACGTCGTCCTGCCCTGGCTGCTGTCGGCCCGCTCGGAAGCCGCACTGCGGGAGCAGGCCGGACGGCTGGCCGACCGCGTCGCATCCGCCGGCCTGTCCGCCGTGGACGTCGCCCACACCCTCGCCACCGGCCGCGCCGCACTGGAGGAGCGTGCCGTCGTCGTCGGCGCCGACCCCGCCGCACTGCTCGACTCCCTGCGGGCCCTGGCCCGGGGCGAGCAGCCCGCGACCACCGCCCGCGGCCTTGCCGAGAGCGAGCGCCTGGACCCCGTCTTCGTGTTCCCGGGGCAGGGGGCGCAGTGGGTGGGGATGGCGGTGGAGCTTCTCGATTCGTCGCCGGTGTTCGCGGCGCGGTTCGAGGAGTGTGCTGCCGCGTTGGACGAGTTCGTCGACTGGTCGTTGGTCGATGTGGTGCGGGGGGTGGAGGGTGCGCCTGGGTTTGACCGGGTGGATGTGGTGCAGCCGGTGTTGTGGGCGGTGATGGTGTCGCTGGCCGCGCTCTGGGAGTCCTTCGGTGTGAAGCCGGCCGCGGTCATAGGGCACTCGCAGGGTGAGATCGCTGCTGCGGTGGTGGCGGGTGCGTTGAGTGTGGTGGATGGTGCGCGGGTGGTGGCGCTTAGGTCGCGGGCGATCGTGGCGCTGGCCGGTCGTGGTGGCATGGTCTCGGTCGCGCTGCCCGCTGAGGGTGCCCGGGAGTTGGCCGGTCGTTGGCCGGGGCGGGTGTCGGTGGCGGCGGTGAACGGGCCTTCGTCGACGGTGGTTTCGGGTGACGCGGATGCGCTGGACGAGCTGGTGGCGTACGCCGACGGTAACGGCATCCGGGTGCGTCGGATCGAGGTTGACTACGCCTCGCATTCGGCTCATGTGGAGGCTATCGAGGCTGAGTTGGCCGAGGTGCTCGGCTCGGTGACGGCCTTGGAGCCGGTCGTGCCGTTCCTGTCCACGGTGACGGGGGAGTGGATCGACTCCGCTGTCACCGACGGCCGCTACTGGTACCGCAACCTCCGGCAGACCGTGCAACTGGCGCCTGCCGTCACCACACTGGTCGCCGAGGGCCATGGCGCGTTCCTGGAGATGAGCCCGCACCCGGTGCTGACCGTGCCGGTCGCCGAGACCGTGGAGGCGGCCGGTTCGGACGCCCCCGTCGTCGGGTCCCTGCGCCGCGAGCAGGGCGGCCTCGACCGCATCTATCTCTCCCTTGGCGAGGCCTGGGCGAAGGGCGTCACCGTCGACTGGACCGCCGCCTTCAAGGAGCTGTCGCCGCGCCGCGTCGACCTGCCGACCTACGCGTTCCAGCGCAGCCGCTACTGGCTCGACCTGCCCAAGACGCAGGCCGCCGCGGACCCCGCGGAGGAACAGTTCTGGCGCAGCGTCGAAGAAGGCGATCTGCAGGCGCTCGCCGGCACGCTCGGGCTCGAGGACACCGACGGACTCGGCGACCTCGTTCCCGCGCTCTCCGCCTGGCACCGGGGACGGCAGGACCGCGCCCGGCTCGACAGCTGGCGCTACCGGGTCGTGTGGCGGCCCTACCGGCTGCCCGAGAGCGGCTCGCCCGACGGCACCTGGCTGCTCGCCGTGCCCGCGGAGCGACTGGGATCACCGCTGGTCAGCGGCGTCGCCGGGGCACTGAACAGGGCCGGGGCGAGCGTCGTCACCCTCGTCATGGCCGCCGACGACCTGGACCGCGCGCAGATCGCCGCCCGGCTCACCGCCGCGGTCGCCCAGACCGAGACCGGTTCCGTACGAGGCGTCGTCTCGCTCCTCGCCCTCGACGAGTCCCCGGCGCCCGCGCACTCCGGCGCGACCTCGGCCATGGTTTCCTCGCTGCTGCTCGTCCAAGGGCTGCTCGACGCCGACATCGACGCCAAGATGTGGTTCCTCACCAGCGGAGCCGTCGCCACCGGCGCCCACGGGGACACCGTCGACCACCCGGTGCAAGGCGCGCTCTGGGGCCTCGGCCGCGTCGTCGCCCTCGAACAGCCACGCCGCTGGGGCGGGTTGATCGACCTGCCCGCCGACGTGGACGACGACACCGCACACGGACTGGTCGCCCTCCTCGCCGCGCAGGGCGACGAGGACCAGGTCGCCCTGCGCGGGCCCGACGCGCACGTCCGGCGCCTGGTCCGCGCGCCGCTCGCCGGCCGGAGCGCCCCGCGCACCTGGCGCACCCGCGGAGCCGCGCTCGTCACCGGCGGCACCGGCGGCCTCGGCGCCCACACCGCCCGGCTCCTCGCCCGCAGCGGCGCCGAGCACCTCGTCCTCACCAGCCGCCACGGCTCCGACGCGCCCGGCGCGGCCGAACTGGAGCGGGAGCTGACCGGCCTCGGCTGCCGGGTCACGGTCGCCGCCTGCGACGTCGCCGACCGGGACGCGCTGCGCCGCCTCGTCGAACAGGCCGAGTCCGACGGGCCCGCCATCCGCACCGTCGTCCACACCGCGGGCGTCGGCATGCTCGCGCCGCTCGCCGACACCGACCTCGACTTCTTCGCCGAGGGCGCCCGCGCGAAGCTGCTCGGCGCGGCCAACCTCGACGCCCTCTTCGACCACGACCGCCTCGACGCCTTCGTCCTGTACTCGTCCGTCGCCGGCACCTGGGGCAGCGGCGACCACGGCGCCTACTCCGCGTCGAACGCCTACGTCGACGCCCTCGCCGAGAACCGCAGAGCACGCGGCCTGACCGGAACATCCCTGGCGTGGGGCATCTGGAGCCCCGAGGGCGGCGGCATGGCCGTCAACGTCGTACGAGAGCAACTGCGCTGGCGCGGCATCCCGTTCATGGACGCCGACCTTGCCGTCGGCGGGCTTCAGCAGGCCCTCGACCACGACGAGACCTTCCTCGCCGTCGCCGACATCGACTGGGAGCGCTTCGTCCCCGTCTTCACGGCCGCCCACCCCCGGCCGCTGCTCCACGAGGTGCCCGAGGTCGCCGCGGCGATGAAGGCCGACGAGGCCGTCCTCGATGATGCCGCCGACCGGCGCGGCGGACTGCGCGCGGAACTCGCCGCCCTGCCCGCCGCCGACCGCGACCGGGCCCTCACCGACGTGGTCCGCACCCAGGTCGCCGCCGTCCTCGGCTACGCCGACGGCAACGACGTCGCCGCCACCCGCGCCTTCCGCGAACTCGGCTTCGACTCCCTCACGGCCGTCGAACTGCGCAACCGCCTCAACAAAGCGACCGGCCTTGCCCTGCCCGCCACCATCGTCTTCGACCACCCCAACGTCCGGGACCTCGTACGCCACCTGCGCGGACACCTCGTCGAGGACAGCGCCGACGAGCAGCCCGCGGCCCTCCCCGCCGTACCGGCGGCCCGCCCCGCGCACGAGGACGAGCCGATCGCGATCGTCTCCATGGGCTGCCGCTTCCCCGGCGGCGCGCACTCGCCCGATGACTTCTGGCGGCTCGTCCTCGACGGGACCGACGCGATATCCCCGCTGCCGGCCGACCGCGGCTGGAACGTGGCGGACCTGTACGACCCCGACCCCGACCGCGCGGGCACCACGTACGCCCGCGACGGCGGATTCCTGCACGACGCGGGCGAGTTCGACGCCGCCTTCTTCGGCATCTCGCCGCGTGAGGCGACCGCGATGGACCCGCAGCAGCGCCTCCTCCTCGAAACCTCCTGGGAGACCCTGGAGCGGGCCGGCATCGCGCCGGACAGCCTGCGCGGCAGCGACACCGGCGTCTTCGTCGGCGTCTCCCACCAGGGCTACGGAGCGACCGGCGAGGTCCCCGAGGGCCTCGAAGGCCACCTGATCACCGGCACCGTCACCAGCATCGCGTCCGGCCGGATCTCGTACACCCTCGGTCTCGAAGGGCCGGCCGTGACCATGGACACCGGGTGCTCCTCGGCACTCGTCGCCATGCACGTGGCCATGCGCTCCCTGCGGTCCGGCGAGTGCTCCCTCGCGCTGACCGGCGGCGCCGCCGTCATGGGCGAGCCGATCGGCCTGGTCGGCTTCAGCCGCCAGCGCGGCCTCGCCGTGGACGGCCGCTGCAAGGCGTTCGGCGCGGGCGCCGACGGCATGGGCATGGCCGAGGGCGTGGGTGTCCTGCTCCTGGAGCGGCTGTCGGACGCGCGGGCCAAAGGCCACCGGGTCCTGGCCGTCGTCCGCGGCTCCGCCATCAACCAGGACGGCGCTTCCAACGGTCTCACCGCCCCCAACGGTCTCTCCCAACAGCGCGTCATCCGCACCGCGTTGGCGGACGCGGGCCTGTCGGCCGCGGACGTGGACGCGGTCGAGGCGCACGGCACGGGTACGAAGCTGGGTGACCCGATCGAGGCGCAGGCGCTGCTGGCCACCTACGGTCAGGAGCGTGCTGCCGAGCGGCCGTTGTGGCTGGGGTCGGTGAAGTCGAACATCGGGCACACGCAGGCCGCGTCCGGCATGGCCGGGATCATCAAGATGGTGCAGGCCATGCGGCACGGCACCCTGCCCAAGTCCCTGCACACCGACGAGGTCACCCCGTTCGTCGACTGGTCCGCCGGACAGGTCCGGATTCTCACCGAGCCGCGCCCCTGGGAGCGGAACGACGGCCGGCCGCGCCGTGCGGGCGTCTCCTCCTTCGGCGTCAGCGGCACCAACGCCCACGTCATCCTCGAAGAGCCGGAGCCCGCTGAGGAAAGGGAAGCGGCACCGGCAGCCGACCAGGACACGGTGACCGTCCCCTGGCTGGTCTCCGCCCGCTCCCAGGCCGCACTGCGCGAGCAGGCCGTACGGCTGCTGAGCCGGCTGGAGGGGACAGACCCCGACCCGCTCGACATCGCCCACTCTCTCCTGACCGGCCGGGCCGCTCTCGAAGAGCGCGCCGTCGTCGTCGGCACCGACCGCACCACCCTGCTGAACGGCCTCCGGGCCCTGGCCACCGGCACCGCCGACACGAACGTCGCCCGGGGCACCACCCCGCACAGCGGCGAGACCGTTCGGCCCGTCTTCGTGTTTCCGGGGCAGGGGGCGCAGTGGGTGGGGATGGCGGTCGAGTTGCTGGACGCGTCGCCGGTGTTCGCGGGGCGGTTCGAGGAGTGTGCTGCCGCGTTGGGCGAGTTCGTCGACTGGTCGTTGGTGGATGTGGTGCGGGGGGTGGAGGGTGCGCCGGGGTTTGACCGGGTGGATGTGGTGCAGCCGGTGTTGTGGGCGGTGATGGTGTCGTTGGCCGCGTTGTGGGAGTCCTTCGGTGTGAAGCCGGCTGCGGTGGTGGGGCATTCGCAGGGTGAGATTGCTGCTGCGGTGGTGGCGGGTGCGTTGAGTGTGGTGGATGGTGCGCGGGTGGTGGCGCTTAGGTCGCGGGCGATCGTGGCGTTGGCTGGTCGTGGTGGCATGGTTTCGGTCGCGCTGCCCGCTGAGGGTGCCCGGGAGTTGGCGGATCGTTGGCCGGGGCGGGTGTCGGTGGCGGCGGTGAACGGACCTACGTCGACCGTGGTCTCGGGTGACGCGGATGCGCTGGACGAACTGGTGGCGCACGCCGACGGCAACGGCATCCGGGTGCGTCGGATCGAGGTCGACTACGCCTCGCATTCGGCTCATGTGGAGGCCATCGAGGCTGAGTTGGCGGAGTTGCTCGGCTCGGTGACGGCCTTGGAGCCGTCCGTGCCGTTCCTGTCGACGGTGACGGGGGAGTGGGTCGAGCCGGGTCAGACGGATGGCCGGTACTGGTATCGCAATCTGCGGCAGACCGTTCAGTTGGCGCCTGTCGTCGCGAAGCTCGTCGCCGAGGGCCATGGCGCGTTTTTGGAGATGAGCCCGCACCCGGTGCTGACCGTGCCGGTCGCCGAGACCGTGGAGGCGGCCGGTTCGGACGCTCCCGTCGTCGGGTCGCTCCGGCGTGGGGAGGGCGGCCTCGACCGCTTCCTCCTCGCCCTCGGTGCGGCCTGGGCCAAGGGGCTCACCGTCGACTGGACGTCCGTCTTCGAGGGCCGGTCGCCGCGCCAGGTCGAGTTGCCCACCTACGCCTTCCAGCGCAGCCACTACTGGCTGGAGCCGGTCGTCCGGCAGAGCGCCGGCGACGTGCTTCCCGGCGGCCTCGACCTGCTGGACGACGGGTTCTGGGCCAGCGTGGACAGCCACGACGTGGACTCGCTCGCCGCGAGCCTCGGGATCGAGGACGTACGGTCGCTGGCCGAGGTCGTGCCCGCGCTCTCCTCCTGGCGGCGCGAGCGGATCAACCGCTCCACCCTCGACGGGTGGCGCTACCGCGTCGCCTGGCAGCCGCGCCCCGAGCGGTCCGTACGGGCCGACGGCCTTTCCGCCACCTGGCTGGTCGTCGTGCCCGCCGGACACGAGGACGACCCGTTCGTGCGACAGGTCCACGAAGTGATCGACGAGAAGTCGGCCGGAGCGCTGCTCCTGGTCGCGGACCGGGATGCCGCGGAACGCGACCGCATGGCAGAGCTCGTCGGCCGGTGCGTCGACGGCGTGGAGATCGGGGGCGTGCTCTCGCTGCTCGCCCTGGACGAGTCGCCCTGGTCCGCCGAAGGGGCCATGCCCACCGGCCTCGTCCTGACCACCGCGCTGCTCCAGGCGCTCGGTGACGTCCGGGTCGGCGGCCCCTTCTGGTCCGCGACCCGTGGTGCGGTCGCCGTGCACCGCGGCGACCGGCTGCGCACCCCGCTCCAGGCGATGAACTGGGGCCTGGGCCGGATCGCCGCCCTGGAGTACCCGCAGCGCTGGGGCGGCCTGATCGACCTGCCCGAGACGCTGGACGCCCGTGCCGGGCGCCGGCTGGTCACAGCGCTCTCCGGAGCGCTGGAGGAGGACCACCTCGCGGTCCGGCCCTCGGGGATCTTCTCCCGCCGGCTCGTCCGGGCCGGGCAGGGCCCCCGGCCCGACGGCAACTGGCGGCCTTCGGGCACGGTCCTGGTCACCGGAGGGACCGGCGGCCTCGGCCGGCACGTCGCCCGCTGGCTCGCCCGCGGCGGCGCCGAGCACCTGGTGCTCGCCTCCCGGCGCGGCCCGGACGCTCCCGGCGCCGATGAACTCGTGGCGGAAGTAGCCGAGTTGGGTGCCGCGGTGACCGTCGTCGCCTGCGACGTCGCCGACGCCGACGCCGTGCGGCGGCTCGTCGACGACCTGCCCGGCGGCGGGACGCTGACCGCCGTCGTGCACACCGCGGGCGTCATCGACGACGGTGTCATCGACACGCTGACCCCGCAGCGCGCACACGGCGTCCTGCGGCCCAAGGCCGACGCCGCGCTCGCCCTCGACGCCGCCACCCGCCACCTCGACCTCGACGCGTTCGTCCTCTTCTCGTCCATGGCCGGCACGCTCGGCGGCCCCGGACAGGGCAGTTACGCCGCTGCCAACGCCTTCCTCGACGCCCTGGCCGCGCGCCGCCGGGCGGAAGGGCTGCCCGCCACCTCCATCGGCTGGGGCACCTGGGCCGGCGGCGGCATGGTCGGCGAGGAGGTCGCGGAGCGGCTGCGCCGCGACGGCGTCCCCCCGATGGACCCCGAACTGGCCATCGCCTCCCTGCAGAAGGCGCTCGACGAGGACGAGGAGTTCCTGATCGTCGCCGACGTCGACTGGAAACTCATCACCGCCCGCGCCTTCGCCGCACTGCGGGAGCTCCCCGAAGCCCGCCGGGCCGCCGCGTCCGACAGTGCGCGGCAGAAGGAGACCGAGACCGTCGACGGGCCGCCGCTCGTGCGGCGCCTCACCGCCCTGCCGGCCGCGGAGCGCCGTGCCGCGCTGCTCGCCGAGGTCAGGTCCCAGGCCGCCGCGGTGCTCGGCCACGGCGACGCCGACGCGGTGCCCGACGGACGCGCCTTCCGCGACCTCGGCTTCGACTCGCTGACCGCCGTGGAACTGCGCAACCGGTTCGCCGAGGCCACGGGGTTGCGCCTGCCCGTCACCCTCGCCTTCGACCACCCGTCCGCGAGCGCGCTCGCCGCCCACCTGGACAGCGAGCTGTTCGGCACGGACCCGGCCGGCGACGCCCTGCCCCAGCTGCCCACCACCGCCGTGGACGACGATCCGGTCGTCATCGTCGCCATGGGCTGCCGCTTCCCGGGCGGGGTCACCTCACCGGAGGAGCTGTGGCGGCTCGTCGCCGACGGCACCGACGCCGTCACCCCCTTCCCCGCCGACCGGGGCTGGGACGTGGAGAACCTCTACGACCCCGACCCCGAGCGACTCGGCCACTCCTACGCACGGCACGGCGGATTCCTGCACGACGCCGACCGGTTCGACCCCGCCTTCTTCGGCATCGCACCCCGTGAAGCCGTTGCCATCGACCCGCAGCACCGGCTCCTGCTGGAGACGTCCTGGGAGGCGTTCGAGCGCGCCGGGATCGACCCGGACCGGCTGCGCGGCGCCCGCGCGGGCGTCTTCGTCGGCTCGAACTACAACGACTACGGCAGCCGCGCCCGCCGGGCCCCCGAGGAACTGGAGGGCTACCTCGCCACCGGCAGCGCCGGCAGCGTCGCCTCGGGGCGCATCGCCTACACCTTCGGTCTGGAGGGACCCGCGGTCACCGTCGACACGGCCTGCTCCTCCTCCCTGGTGGCGCTGCACCTCGCCGTGCAGGCCCTGCGGTCGGGGGAGTGCGAACTCGCCCTGGCCGGCGGTGTCACCGTGATCTCCACACCGGACACCTTCGTCGAGTTCAGCCGCCAGCGCGCCCTGTCGCCCGACGGCCGCTGCAAGGCGTTCGGCGCGGATGCCGACGGCGCGGGCTGGGCCGAAGGTGTGGGCCTGCTCCTCCTTGAGCGCCTCTCCGACGCCCGCCGCAACGGACACCCCGTACTCGCCATGGTGGCCGGGTCCGCCGTCAACCAGGACGGCGCCTCCAACGGCCTGACCGCGCCCAGCGGTCCCGCCCAGCAGCGCGTCATCCGGCAGGCCCTCGCCTCCGCCGGGCTCTGCCCGCAGGATGTGGACGCGGTCGAGGCGCACGGCACCGGGACCAGCCTCGGCGACCCCATCGAGGCACAGGCGATCCTCGCCACCTACGGCCAGGACCGGCCCGCGGAACGGCCGCTGTGGCTGGGCGCCGTGAAGTCCAACATCGGCCACACCCAGGCCGCTTCGGGTGTCGCGGGCGTCATCAAGATGGTGATGGCGATGCGGCAGGGTGTCCTGCCGCGTACCCTGCACGCCGAGCGGCCCTCCCCGCACATCGACTGGTCCTCCGGAGCGGTCCGGCTGCTCCAGGAGGAGCGGGACTGGACCCACGGCGACACCCCGCGCCGTGCGGGCGTCTCCTCGTTCGGCGTCTCCGGCACCAACGCCCACGTCATCCTCCAGGAGCCGGACGCCCCGGACGCCGTCGAGCCGGCCCGGCCGGCGGGCCGCACCGACGGTGTCCTGCCCTGGCTGCTCTCCGCGCGCGGCACCGCCGCACTGCGCGCCCAGGCCCGACGCCTCCTCGACCACCTCGCCCAGCACCCCGCCGCCGCACCGGCGGACCTCGCCCTGTCGCTGGCCACGACCCGCGCCCACCACGACGAGCGGGCGGCCGTCGTCACCGGCGACACTGACCGCCTCACCGAGGCGCTCACCGCCCTCGCCGATGGTCGCGAACACCCGCTGCTCACCACGGACCGCGCCCGCGGCGGCAAGGTGGCGTTCCTGTTCTCCGGACAGGGCGCCCAGCAGGCCGCCACCGGACGCGTCCTGTACGAGCGCCACGAGGTCTTCGCCGACGCCCTCGACGAGGTCTGCGCCCACCTGGACGCCCATCTCGAACTGCCGCTGCGTGCCGTCCTGTTCGCGGAACCCGGCACGGCGGAGTCCGCCCTGCTCGACCACACCGCCTACACACAGGCCGGACTCTTCGCCGTACAGGTGGCCCTGTACCGGCTTCTGGAGAGCCTCGGCGTGCGGCCCGACGCGCTGCTCGGCCACTCCGTCGGCGAGATCGCCGCGGCCCACGTCGCGGGCGTGCTCACCCTGGAGGACGCCTGCGAACTCGTCGCCGTACGCGGCCGCCTCATGAGCCGGCTCCCGGCGGGCGGTGTCATGATCTCCGTACAGGCGGCCGAGGACGAGGTCACGCCTCTCCTCGCCGCCCACGCGGGCCGGGTCGCCGTCGCCGCCCTGAACGGTCCGCAGGCCACCGTCCTGTCCGGCGACGAGGACGCGGTCACCGCGGTCGCCGCCGAACTGGCCGCCGAGGGACGCAAGACGCGCCGCCTCAACGTCAGCCACGCCTTCCACTCGCACCTCATGGACGGCATGCTCGACGCGTTCGCCGCCCACACCGGCCGGCTCCAGCACGCCGAGGCCGCGCTGCCGGTCGTCTCCACCGTCACCGGCCGCCCCGTCACCGCCGACGAATCCTTCGACGGCGCCTACTGGGTGCGCCAGGTCCGCGACAGCGTCCGCTTCCACGACGGCATCCGCGCCCTGGAGGAGCAGGGCGTCACCACGTACGTCGAGATCGGACCCGGTGGCGTCCTGACCGCGCTGGCCGGCGACTGCGTCGACGGCGACGCCACCCTCGTGCCCACCCTGCGCCGCGACACCGAGGAGGAGACCTCGCTGGCCTCCGCCCTCACCCGGCTGCACAACCACGGCCACCGCGTCGACTGGGCCACCTGGTTCGCCCCCACCGGCGCCCGCCGCACCGACCTGCCCACCTACCCCTTCCAGCGGCGCAGCTACTGGCTGGAGTCGAGTGCCGACACCACCCGCGCCGACCTCGACGCCGTCCACCACGGCCTGCTGACCGCGGCCGTCCCGCTCGCCGAGAGCGCCGGGACCGTCCTGACCGGCACCGTCTCCGTGGACGGCCGGCCCTGGCTCGCCGACCACGCGCTCGACGGCCGGATCCTCTTCCCCGGCACCGCCTTCCTCGACCTCGCCCTGGAAGCCTGCGCCCACACCGGCGCCGTCCGCGTCGCGGACCTCACCCTGCAGACACCGCTCGTCCTTCCCGCGGACGGCGCCGTCCAGCTCCAGGTCACCGTCGGCGCGGCCGGCGCCGACGGCGACCGCGCCCTCACCGTGCACTCCCGGCCCGCCGACGCTTCCGGCCCGTGGACCCGGCACGCCGAAGGCACCCTCAGCGACAGCCCCGCGGCCACCGTCCCGGCGCCCCTTCCCGCCGCGTGGCCGCCGCCGGGCGCCGTCGCGGTGCCGGTGGACGGCCTGTACGAGCACATCGCCGCCGCGGGATTCGCCTACGGCCCCGCCTTCCGCGGCCTGCGCGCCGCCTGGCGCGACGGCGACACCGTGTACGCCGAGATCGCCCCCGAGGACGGCGAACACCTCCAGGGCACCGACCGGTTCCGCGTCCACCCGGCTCTCCTCGACGCGGCCCTGCACACGGTGGCCCTCCACACCGCCGAGCAGCGCGACACGGTCGTCCCGTTCGCGTTCTCGGACATCACCGTGCACCGCGCCGGGCCCACCGCCCTGCGCGTGCGCCTCACCCCCGACGACGAACACACCTACCAGGTGGCCCTCCTCGACGGCGCCGGGCAGCCGGTCGCCGACATCGGCGCCCTCACGCTGCGGCCCGTGGACACCAGCGCCCTCCCGGCCGCCCCGGGCCGCGGAGCCCTGCACCGCATCCGCTGGACACCCGCCGCCCGCGGCACGGACCCGGCGGGCCTCCCGCACGTCCTCGGCGACGCGGCCCCCTCCCTCACGGACGCCGTCCGGCACACCGGCCCGGCCGCACTGGCCACCGCCACCGCCGCGACAGGCGTACCCGACGCCGTCTTCGCCGCCGTACCCGAGACGCACGAGGACGGCGACCTCGGCGCCGCCACCCGCCGCACCACCGGACACACCCTGCGCCTGGTCACCGAATGGCTCGCGCAGGACGCGCTCGCCGGCTCCCGCCTCGTGGTGCTCACCCGGAACGCCGTCGCCACCGGCGCCGACGACCGGCCGCGCACCGACCCCGCCCAGGCCGCCGTCTGGGGCCTGGTCCGCGCGGCACGCGCCGAGAACCCGGGGCGCTTCGTCCTCGTCGACCACGACGGCAGCCCCGCCTCCCTGGCCCTGCTGGCTTCCGTGCCGGCCTGGCAGGAGAGCGAGATCGCGCTGCGCGACGGCGTCGCACTGGCACCGCGACTCACCCCGGTCGGCCCGGCGGACCTCCTCGCCGAGCCCACGGACCGGGCACCCAGCGACGGCACCGTCCTGGTCACCGGAGCCGGCGGCGTCCTGGGCCGCAGGATCGCCCGCCACTACGTCACCGCCCACGGCGTCCGCTCCCTGGTCCTGGCCGGCCGGCGCGGCGCCGCCGCAGACGGCATGCCCGAACTCCACGCGGAACTCACCGCACTCGGCGCCCACGTCACCGTCGCCGCCTGCGACGTAGCCGACCGCGACGCCCTGACCGCACTGCTCCGCGCGGTCCCCGCCGACCGGCCGCTGACCACCGTCGTCCACACCGCCGGCGTCCTCGACGACGGCATCGTGCAGTCCCTGACCCCCGACCGCTTCGACACCGTGCTGCGCGCCAAGGCCGACGCCACCGTCCTCCTGGAGGAACTCACCCGCGCCACCGGCACCGAACTCGTCCTGTTCTCCTCGGTCGCCGGCACCCTCGGCGGCGTCGGACAGGGCAACTACTCGGCCGCCAACGCCTTCCTGGACGCCTTCGCCGCCCGCCACGACACCCCAGAACGCCGGATCCGCTCGCTCGCCTGGGGGCTGTGGGCCGAACGCAGCGGCATGACCGGCAAACTCGGCGACGCCGACCTGCGCCGCATCGCCCGCAGCGGACTGCGCCCCATGGAGACCGACCGCGCGCTCACCCTGCTCGACACCGCACTGCGCGCCCCCGACCACTGGTACGCGCCCGTCGACCTCGACCCGGCCACCCTGCGCGCCTCCGACGCCACGGTGCCCGACCTGGTCCGTGATCTGGTGCGGGGTGGCACCCGGCGCCCGGAGCAGCCGGCGCAGGCCGGCCCGTCGGCACCCGCCGCGGGCGACCTGAGCGCACGCCTGGTCCACCTGGCTCCCGCGGACCGGCACTCCGTGGTCCTGACCGCCGTACTCGCCCAGGCCGCCCTGGTCCTCGGCCACGACAGCCCGGACTCCCTCGACCCCGAAGGAGGCTTCCTGGACAGCGGCTTCAACTCCCTGACCGCCGTCGAACTCCGCAACCGCATAGGGGCCCTGGCAGGCGTACGACTGCCCGCGACCCTGATGTTCGACTACCCGACGCCGGAGCGCCTCGCCGCGCACCTCCTGGAGCGCATCGCCCCGGTGGACCGGCCCGCCACGTCCCCGCTCATCGACCGACTCGACGCCCTCGAAGCCCAGTTCACCGGGGCGGCGGTGGACGACACGCTCCACGACCAGCTCCGCACCCGGCTGCGCGGCCTCCTCGACCGCCTGGACGGCGCCCCGCTGACCGACCCGGCGGGCCCGGCCGCCGCGTCGGAGGCCGACGAGGTCTCCGACGACGAGCTGCGCGCCTTCCTCGAAGGCGATCTCGACGAGGCCTGAACCCAGGCCCGGTCGTCCCGGCCGCGACCCGTCGTCCCGGCCGGGGCGCCCCCCCGACCCCCGCGGGGCGGCCCCCCCCCCCCGCGGGGGCCCGGGCCCCCCCCGGGGGGCCCCCCGCCCCCGCGGCCGCGCTCAGGTGGCGGCGATCAGCTTCAGCTCGGGGTGGGCGGTGCCGC